>DATGCC010000128.1:0-3038 GCA_035312345.1 Rhodothermales bacterium | reverse complement strand
AATGGCTTCTCTTTGCCAACGCCGACCGCGTCGAAAGCGATCTGATGCTCGTATCACCTGCCCCCGAGAAAAAATGATCAGCAAAGAGTCCACTGCCTGAAACAAGTCCCATAGTATCTGCTTCAAAAAGTTGTATATTTTAATCATTATTCGGGGTGACATCGACAGGTTGGCGTGGTCACCTCTCCTAAAAACACCTTGTTAATTATGGAAAGTCTTTTCTCTTTTCTCGCTCAAAACAGGACCGGCATCCTCGTCCTCTTTCTCATCCTGGCTGGAGTGGCCTTCGTCATCCAATGGTTTGCCTGGATTTTCAACTGGGGGCGTTTTAGACGCGGAGAAGGCGCTATTACGGCGGACGAGGCCCGTAGAAATAGCCTGCGCTTCATTTTCGCAGATCTACTGCTCAAAATCATCAACGACTTTCGGCACCTGCTGGCCCTCATTATTGTGCTCATCTTCGCGATTGCCCTCGGCGTGGCAATGTACATTGGCGATGGCTCCATTGATGACTTTGCTAAAGCCATGCAAGCGGTGGTAGCGACGCTTGGCGGACTGGTCGGCTCCATCATTGGCTATTACTTTGGTGAGTCGACGGTGGCGAAACAGCAGCAAGATTCCACTTCGACGGCTACCACTACCGAGCAAGAACAAGAAGAAACACCTGATGACGCCGAGAATATTACTCCGGCCCCTCTGCCTCCTGCGGATAACCCGGATGCTGATGAAGATGGGTCTTCCTAACCGAGTATATCACCATGCGCAAACAATTTGACATTACAGTAAAGGATTCGCTCATCGATCCCGAGGCTACCACAAGCCGAAGCGCCCACTATAAAGATCGAGACAAGCGTCCTCTGTATCGGGTATGGCTCTACCTTGATGGCACCGACCTACCCTATGTACAAAGTGTGACGTACAAACTGCACCCTACTTTCCCTAATCCCTTGCTTACCATCGAGCGGACCGTCTCGAATCCGATGTGCAAAACCGCCATCTGGACGTGGGGTATCTTCACCGTAAAGGCCACCATCCTCACCAAAACCGGCGAAACGATTGACGTATCCCACCGGCTGACCTACGGATCGGAAATCCAACAAAAGGATATCCACCTGACGAAAGCGTGACCATCTTTCTCCTTTTTCTTCTCGACAAACCTACTCCATGCCCGATACCCAACCAACCGTTCTTCTTACCACTTCCCTCGGCGATATCACCCTCGAACTCAACCGCGAGGAAGCGCCGATCACCGTCGATAACTTTCTGCAATATGTAGATGACGGATTCTTCGACGGCACCATTTTTCACCGCGTCATTCCCGGTTTCATGATCCAGGGCGGCGGGATGGATGAGAATATGAACGAGGCGAAGACCCGGCGGCCCATCAAGAACGAAGCCGACAACGGCCTCAGCAATGAACGCGGCAGCGTCGCGATGGCACGTACGCAGGTCATCGACAGCGCCACGGCCCAGTTCTTCATCAACCTCAGCGACAATCTCTTTCTGGACCACGGCTCGCGCGACTTTGGCTATGCCGTTTTCGGTAAAGTGACCGATGGTATGGATGTGGTCGACAAAATCGCCGCCGTCCCCACCGGCTCGAAAGGCATGCACAGCGATGTGCCCCGTGAGCCGGTGGTCATCGAATCGGCCAAGCGTACGGATTGAGATGACGCCTACTGAGAAACAAGCATTAAAAGAGAAGGTGCAGGCCGAGTTGGAGGGCGTAGCGCAAGAGATCGTCGAATTGGAAGGGTTGACGAAACCCATCCCGCCAGATGCAGCCATCGGAAGGCTCAGCCGGATGGACGCCATCAACAACCGGAGCATCAACGAGGCGGCGTTGCGGGCAGCAAGGGAGAAGCAGAAAAAGCTGACGACCACCCTCAAACACATGGACCGCGAGGACTTTGGCCTGTGCGCCAAATGCGGCAACGCCATTCCCCAGGGCCGCATGCTGCTGATGCCTCACGCCACCCGTTGCGTAGCGTGTGCCTGAATGTGAAAGGGGAGATCGTCTCCCTATCAGGAGTTGTCCCTCCTCAAGAATCTGGTGTCAGTGAATAACTGAAAACCCATCTTCAACTGGATACTATTCGCCCTCGGTCCGTTAAACCATCCGCATACAGACGAACGCATTTCCTTCCGGCATGATTGCCACTGACGACGCGCACAAACTCCTCAAAAAAGTCTACGGCTACGACCGTTTTCGGCCTCGGCAGCAAGAAATCATTGAGCGGGTTGTGGAGGGCGGACACACCGTCGTCATCATGCCGACAGGCGGCGGTAAGTCGCTGTGCTACCAGTTGCCTGCGCTGATGCGGCCCGGCGTCGGCGTGGTGGTCTCTCCGCTCATATCGCTGATGCAGGATCAGGTAGACGCGCTCAAGCAGTTGGGCGTGCAGGCCGAATTTCTGAACTCTAGCCTATCCCGTGGCAAACAGCGCGTCATCGAACAGAGACTGCGCGATGGCGACATCAAGCTGATCTACGTCGCGCCAGAGCGATTATTGACACCGGGATTTCTCGACCTGCTTGCTGACATCCGCATCGCCCTTGTCGCCATCGACGAGGCGCACTGCATCTCGCAATGGGGGCACGACTTCCGGCCTGAATATCTCCAGCTCGCAGAAATTCGTAAACGATTTCCCGATGTGCCGTGCATCGCCGTCACCGCCACTGCCGATGCGCCAACGCAGCGCGAGATTCTGAAACGCCTGCGCCTGCCGAAAGACGGCCTCTTTGTCACTGGCTTCGACCGGCCCAGCATTCGGTACTCCGTCGTCCTTAAGAAAAAGGACAAACAGCAACTCCTGCGTTTCATCGAAGACGAGCACGCGGGCGACGCGGGTATCGTCTACTGTCTCTCGCGAAAGAAAGTGGAGAAAATTGCAGACTGGCTTGTGGAGCACGGACACGAGGCGCTGCCGTATCACGCTGGACTGAGTTCCAGGGAGCGGCAGGAAAACCAGGATCGCTTTCTGCGTGAGGAAGGTCTGATCGTCGTCGCCACCATTGCCTTTGGTATGGGCATCGAC
>DATGCC010000127.1:0-3920 GCA_035312345.1 Rhodothermales bacterium | reverse complement strand
TGTGCGGCACGCGATTGCTCTGGACGATCAGTGAGCCACACCTCTTTTATCCCCTTCATTTGTTGCTCCGTAAGCGCAAGGAAAGCACCAATCCGATTCGCGGTATCTTCCAGGTGCAACGAAAGATCATGCAAATCAACCTCGATGTAGCGTTCTGTTGGTAATTCATCACGAACGCAGAGCCACTTCTCCATACACTGTGCCCAGAACTTACACTGTGCTTCGAAGGGGTTCTGGGGAAATTTAACGGTTCGGGACAAGACATTCTCGATTCCTCGGCGCTTCGCGAAGATAAATCGGGCCTTGGGGAAGATGGTTGCCAGACGCGGAACGGCTTCGATCATAAGCGAACCAGGTGTTTTGTCAACCCATACGTCGGTTCCCAGACGCGCCTCTATAATCTGTAGAAATTTTGAAGTGATATGTGCTTTCAATTCGTCCGGGTCAAGCCACCCAATCAGTTGTCGGTCCTTGACCTCAAGGATCCTTTTGTCCAACGCCCCAAAATAATCGTCGACCGTTTGGTGCAACTGATTGAGCAAGGGCAATACGTGGCCTTCGTTATAGCCTGGGATGTCGGCTCCTCTTCGAAGCGCTGCTACAATGGCAGATGTTCCAGAGCGGGGGGCACCGATGACGAAGATGGGCTGCATTGTATGTTGTAGCATATCTGCTTATTTAGTATGGCTGAAATCAAGGTCAGTGAGACTCGTTCGGTTATCCGGAAGCTCCAGAATCACGAGAAGTATGGACTACCGTGATAGTCGGACCTGCGTTCGCATCAGTCGCCGAAGGTGGCTTAAAAGGGTCATGAATGTCAAGAGGGACTCGTATGTGGTAACGAGCGCTAGTTCAGAGAACAAAAGGGTTTGCTCACTAGAGGCGGAAAGTCGTTTTCGAAAAAACAACATCACGCCATGGAGATAAGGTTCAAGGCTACTCTACAAAACGAGTTCGCCGAGGGACCTGCGTCGGAGATGAGCTTGGGTAGCGTGTGCGTTCATGCTAGATTGTACGTCAGAGCAACTCGACTTTATCTTGAAGAGGGTACTGAAAGGTGACCTTTAGCATAGGTCTCTCTTACTTGAGCTTTGCTCGTTGGGCAGAAAATGGCAGGCGACGTTTCGGTACAGGTGCAAGATCATTCGGTGGCTGAGGTACCGCAGAGACGGCCTGTTTCTGCGCGTCAGCAGATAGATTGGTATTCTTTAACTCTGCAATAGCCTGATGCGTTGTCATTTGGGACGCAGCGCAGTCGCGCAGGCCGCGTAGTAGACACAGCGAGGCAATGAGGCTCAGTAAGGCAGTTGCAACCCATGCGTGATGCAAGGCTGCCGAAAAAGCCAGCGCGCCGAACGAGAGCGCAATCACCTGTGTTAGCGGAGCCAGCCGGGGCCAGGTGTGGAATCTTAGCAGTTGTTTGCCGGCTCCGTGTTCTTCGGTAGCCATCAGGAGCCGTGTGGCACCAAAGAGCCCGCCGCGCACTTCTAGGTCCCACCGGTCGAATTCGTTTCCCGTTCGCAGAATGGTTCGCTTGGCATACAGCGTTAATTCCAGTGAAGTCAGCCAAGCCTCAGGAGCCTGCCAGTTTTCACTCCAGAGTCTCGCACGGTGAGGTCCTGGAAAGAAGAAGGGCGAGGTCCCCAATTGTCGCCAGGGTGTGAGCCCTAGACGCAGCCGTCCGATCAGACGGGCTAGCGGCTGCATCAAATGCAGGAAGGCAATGAGGTAGCGCAAGCGCTTCAAGCTATGGCCCGAAGTATGGGTGAGCCAGATACGTGCGGCAGAACGGCCAGCCTGGATTAGTAAGGAAACGACAGCTATCGCAAGTAACAAGGAGACCCAGAGTAGGGGAGGCCAAAAGAGGCCAATGGCCGAAATGATCGCCATCGCGGCGATCAGGAAATACCATTCTGGAATCAGCGGAAGCGACTCCGACACGCTAAGCCTTGGGGCATGTAGTGATTGGAAAAGGCTCGTTCCCCATTTTCCGTAGTAGATTCGCCAGCGGCGAAAGGCCGAGAAGAAGGCCAGGTCGCCATTGTAGACACGTCCCCGCCATCGCAAATGACCGAGTTGGTTGTACTTTTCCGGCCACTTCATTTCGAGGAGGGCCTCGGCTTTTCCGTAGTTCAACTGTTGCTGCCAGAAAGTGCGGATCGTCCGGCGACGGTGGTGCCAGACCAGGGCGACCGGGTGGTAGCCCAGCGTCCATCCTTGTTGCTGTAGACGCCAACATACGTCAACGTCGTCCCCGGCGATGTTGAACTGCGAATCAAACCCGCCGATGGATTGGAGCGCGTCTATGCGGATGGCCATATTACAGCCGGGGATGTGTTCGGCTACGCGATCTGAAAAGAGCACATGGATGGGATTGCCCGGGGCATAATTCACGGCGTCAGCCACCAAGCCATCGTTTGAAGGAGCCAGGTTAGGCCCGCCAACGGCGGCGTGCTCTGTTGTCATAAACGTGCTGGCGAGGTAAGTCAGCCAGTGTGAATCAGGATAGGCATCGTCATCCAGGTAGGCAATAATCTCACCCTTGGCGGCGTCCATACCCGTGTTGCGGGCAGCACTCAACCCCTGGTTCGCACTTTGAATGAGCCGCACATCAAAAGCACGTGCTATCGACGCCGTGTCGTCCGTCGATCCATCGTCGACAACGATGACCTCGAAGTTGGGATAATCGAGCCGCTGGACAGCGTCGAGGCACTCATGGATTGTGCTTGCTCCGTTATAACTGCAAATGACCACAGAAAACTGAGGCCAGGACAGGTTGCGTGGAAACGGCACGTCAGCGAAGGCATTCGCAACGGCCTGTAGGGCTGGCTTCGGACAGCGATGGCGATCTGTTAGGCCAAAGTCCCAATCTTCGATAGGGGCACCACCCCGAAACCACTCATCGGTCCAGGAAAAAACAAAGACGCCTGCGCCCCCGGCGGCAAACGTTGTCCGGATCTGCCAGTCCAGCGTCTGCGCTTGCACGTGAAGGCCATTCCTGTGGCTATCCAGCCCGATTTCGGCCATTACGAGGGGACGGTCCCCGGTGAGGTTTTGCAGACGGGCTACATAGGCGTCGAATGAATCCTGTGCTTCGAGGTATACATTGAAGCATACAAAGTCCAGAAAGGAGAGGTAGTGCTGTAGGTACTCTGTCGTTGGAAAGTTAACATACGTAACCAGGGCTGCGGGATCCTCCTCTTTAGCGACCAGATACAGTCGCTTAATAAAGCGAGCTATGTGCCGAGGGCCATACCAGCGGACAATCGAAGCGGGGATCTCATTGCCAACAGCATAGCCCAATACCGCTGGATGTCCTGCACAGGACCGAACACCCTCGCGGACTCCCGCCAAGATGGACTGGGTTGTTTGAGGAGCATCTAGAAAGGTGATGTGCTGTTCCCAGGGTAGTCCAATGAGTACATACAGCCCATGGTCGTGGGCGGCGTCAAGGAACCAGCGGGGTGGCACGGTATAGGTACGAACGGTGTTAATACCGTGGGACCGCATCTGAGCGAATTCAGCTTCAACGACCTCTACCGTATGGTATTCGCTACCATCAGGGCCCGGCTGAAAAGGACCATAGGTGATACCGCGGAGATACACCTTCTCGTCTCCAGCGTAGATAAATTTGCCCTCAGCGCTGGGGCGAATCGTCGACGGAATCATATTCGCGAGGCTATTGCTGTACGGGGGGTACTACAAGCATTGGCTTATTGCGAAGAGACTGATCCGAGCCAGAACGTCGCCGAAGGGGTCCTAACGTTAGATCGTGGATGTCTTCTGGATGAGGGAGGCTGGTATCAAGTCCCCAAAGTAGACTGGATTGGACCGAGTAACTGCAAAGGTTTTGCGACGTTTTTAAACACTATCGACATGGTGGGTACTGAATTAAAACAGCAAGCAAAAGTATCGCGCCT
>DATGCC010000126.1:0-2807 GCA_035312345.1 Rhodothermales bacterium | reverse complement strand
GTGGGACGTCCATCGCCGAACTCAACACCAGTCTGCTGGCGCGCAACAAGTCGCTCCGCACGTCCGGCGCGAGCAACGGACAGACCATTGCAGGTGCCCTTTCGACGGGCACGCACGGGTCAGCCATTGACGTAGGGGCGATTCACGATTCGGTGCGGGCGCTGCACCTCATCACGGCACCCGATCGGCACATCTGGCTCGAACGGGCGTCGGCCCCGGTGTTGGGCGATGCCAGTGTACAGTTCCTCGAGGCCGAGCTGGTACGCGACGACGCCCTGTTCAACGCGGCGCTCGTGAGTTTTGGGAGCTTCGGTATTATCCACGGCGTGGTGCTCGAAGTAGACGATATGTTCTATTTGCAGGAATACCGCAAGCAGCACCCCGAGTCTCCGGCTATGTGGGCGGCCATTGAGCATCTGGACTTTACTGGGTTGCAGGGAATAGGGCGGCCTGCCGGGGTCCGTCCCTACTTTTTCCAGGCCGTCTACAACCCCTACGACCGGGGTGATGGCCCACACCTGACGGTGATGTACCGGGAAGCCACGCGCCCACCCGGCTGTCCATCGCCGCCCAGCCCCGGTGCCTGGCGTCCTGGCGATGGAGCCGCTGAGGTCATATCCCGCCTCACCGAATTGAGCCCGACCGTAACGCCGCTGCTCGTCAACGCCCTCATGCCCCAACAATACCCCGATGTGGACGGAGAGTGCGGTACCTGGGGTGAGATGTTTTGGGACACCTCGCGACGCGGGCGCGTAGCCAGCACCGCGATGGGCATCCCGATGGACCGTGTCCGCGACGGTGTAGAGGCCCTGTTTGCACTCAATAAGGACTGGCAGATTCCCGGCCTGTTCGCGCTTCGCTTCGTGCGAGGCTCAGACGCCTCGCTGGCATTTACCCGGCACCACGAGCACACGTGTGTGCTGGAGATTGACGGGGCTTATTCGAAGCGGATGCTGGATTTCTTCGCAGTAGCGTGGCAGCGATTGATGGATCTCGACATCCCGCTCACCTTTCACTGGGGCAAGATGCTTCCGCTGGATGCGGACCTGGTGCCCAAGATGTATGGAGAAGCCCAGGTGAAGGCCTGGGTAGACGCCCGCCATAAACTGCTTCCCACCGCGAAACTGCGGCGGGTGTTTACCAACGACATGCTACGCCAACTCGGCCTCGACGAGTAGCGGCGTTGCGCATTGAATTGGATAGCTCGTGCATTCCCTCTCAGGTAGTGTGAACATTCGTTTGTAAATGCAGGCGGCTACTTCATCAGGTTCCGACAGGAGACGCTGTATTTCCACGCCTTCATCCGTGTAAGGATAGGTGCCTCGCGGGGAGGTCGCGGAAAGGCGAGGCTATCCAGAAAGCCGCCGAAGTCGTCCACGATGCCGAGCCACGCCCGAGCTATGCCGTGGAGGATGAGCAGCATCGCCACTGCGATGCGTAGCACGGCGAGCGCCCGCCGTTAGAGAATAGGAGAGGTAAGGTTTTGCATGGCGTATTAGTCTTGAGCGAGTGCTTTCTGCTGCGTCATGTCCCCCACGGCGGTGCGGTCCCAGCGCATGACGATGGGGAGGCGGCGACCTATGCCGAAGGCTTTCATCGTCACGCGGAGTCCGGGTGGGGCCTGGCGGCGTTTGTACTCGTTGCGGTCCACCTGCCGGAGGATGCCGTGGATGAGGATGCGGTCGAAGCCGGTGGCGGCGACGATGGTGTCCAGTTCCTCGCGCTCCTCAATGTAGCGGCGCAGGATCTCGTCAAGGACGGGGTAGGGCGGCAGGCTGTCTGAGTCCTGTTGGTCGGGGCGCAGTTCGGCGGAGGGCGGCTTGGTGATGGTGTTCTGCGGAATGACCTCGCGCCCGGCCCGTTCGTTGATGTGCCGTGCGAGTTCGTAGACGCGGGTTTTGAGCACATCCGAGAGCACCGCCACGCCACCATTGGTGTCGCCGTAGAGCGTCGCGTAGCCGACGGCCATCTCGCTCTTGTTGCCCGTCGAGAGGAGCAGGTAGCCGAACTTGTTCGAGAGCGCCATCAGCGTCACGCCCCGCGCCCGGCTCTGGATGTTTTCCTCCGTGACGCCCGGTGCCGTGTCGGCAAACGCTTCGGCCAGCATCGTGTCGAAGGCGTCCACGGCGGGCTTGATCGAGATGTGGTGGAAGGTGATGCCGAGGTTGTCGGCCAGCGCCTGCGAGTCGTCCACGGAGCCGGAGGACGAATACTTCGAGGGCATCGTCACGCCGACGACCTTGTCGGGGCTGAGGGCGTTCGCTGCCAGCGCACACGTCACCGCCGAGTCGATGCCGCCGGAGAGGCCGATGAGCGCTTTCGTGAACGCGCCTGTCTTGTAGAAATAATCGCGGATGCCGAGCGTGAGCGCGTCGTGCAGGTCGGCGGTGTCGTTGTGCTGCATCGGGCAGGCGGTGTAATCCGCCTCGGTGTCCCAGAGCATCAGGTCTTCCTCGAACGATGGCGCGCAGAGCAGCCGCGTGCCGTCAGCGGCGTGGACGCGGCTGTCGCCATCGAAGATGATCTCGGTATTTGCGCCCACCTGATTGACGAGGACAAACGGCACGCCATGCTCACGGCAGCTTTCCTCAATCAGCCGGTTCCGCTGTGCGTGCTTGCCCAGCGCAAACGGCGACGCGCTGATGTTGACGAACAGGTCGATGCCCTCGTCGGCGAGTTCGTCGATGGGGTTGCGGGCGTAGAGGTGGTAATCCGCAAACTCCTCGTTATTCCACATGTCCTCGCAGATGTGCAGCCCCAGCCGCAGCCCGCGCCACACGACCGGCGTGCAGACCGGCGCGGGTTCG
>DATGCC010000125.1:0-17208 GCA_035312345.1 Rhodothermales bacterium | reverse complement strand
AGGCTCAACAGAAACTCCTTTACCTCCTCGGCCTTCTGCGCTTCGATTTGCGCCCGGTCGCGCTCCTGACGCGCTTCACTCGCCTGCCAGAGCGTCGTGCCCAAGCCTCCCACCAGTGACACCAGCACCACGATGCCCGCCACGACCGCCACCCGGTGCCGCTGCACAAACTTGCGGAGCCGGTAGCTACGCGTATCCCGGTGGGCCATCACGGGTTGCCCTGCCAGATAGCGCTCCAGATCCTGCCCCAGCGCCGCTGCCGACTCGTAGCGCCGATCCGGCTCTTTTCGCAATGCCATCAACACGATGTTATCCAGGTCACCTTTGAGGCGGCGGCGCAGCCGTTCCACCGGGACGGCCCGCAGGCTGCCTACCGTTTCCGGGGTGATTTCCTCAGTGGTTCCATCTGCCCGCCTGATCTGCTCCGTCTTCGTGACCCGCGTGCTCGGGCGCTCCGGGTCCTGCTGGCAAACGGCTTCTATGATCTCCGCCTGGGTGCGTTGTGTGAGGCGATAGGGACGGTGGCCCGTCAGCAATTCGTAAAGAATCACGCCGAGGCTGTATTCGTCCGAAGCGGTCGTTAGCGGCTCACCTCGGACCTGCTCCGGCGAGGCGTACTCTGGCGTCATCAGGCGCAGTTCGGTCCGCGTCACGGGCATCGTCACCGGGCTCATGCCCGGATTGAGCAGCTTGGCAATCCCGAAGTCGAGCAGTTTGACGGTGCCCTCTTTCGTCACCAGGATGTTCGATGGTTTCAGATCCCGGTGGATGATGAGGTTTTGATGCGCAAACTGCACGGCCTGGCAGACCACCTGAAACAGATGCAACCGCTCCTCTACGTTCAGCCGGTTCTTGTCGCAATAAGCTGTGATCGGTTCGCCCTCGACGTACTCCATGGCGAAGTAGGGCAACCCGTCATCGGTCATGCCCCCATCGAGCAACCGGGCGATGTGAGAATGGTTGAGCGCGGCCAGGATCTGGCGTTCCATCTCGAAGCGCAGCAGCACCTCACGGGTGTCCATGCCGCGCCGGATGATCTTGATGGCCACATAGCTCCTGAACGGCTTGCTTCGTTCAGCGAGGTACACATCGCCCATGCCCCCACTGCCAAGTCGCCGTCGAACCATATAAGCCCCCACCTGCTGCCCGATCAGCGTGTCGTGTGATGGCGATGCAGCAACGCCCTCCGAGAATCCGCCCGTCAGGCTAGCAGCAGGGGTACCCATGAAGGCTTCGGCTTCCGCCTCATCATCGGCGGCGAGCAGGCTTTCAAGCTCCTGTCGCAGAGTGGGGTCGTCAGCACAGGCAGCATCGAGAAAGGCCGTGCGCTCGCCCGGCGGGTGCATCTGTGCCGCCTTGAACAACCGTTCAAAACGATCAAGCGGATCGGTAGCCATAGGCTTTTCTGTGTCTAATCAACCCGTGGGTCCTCCTTTCTAACTACACTCTAAAAACCTTGCAGCGTTTGAGATTTGCTAAAATGATGATTGGGCGTTCTCTCTCCCCTGGTGGGAGAGAGAACGTGGACGCTATGGGAGTGCCTGCTTGAACACATAGGCAAAAGCTCAACCGTTTTTAGCCTCCCAGTTCCCTTTTCAGCCAGGCCCGCGCCATGCGCCAGTCGTTGGAAACGGTGCCGTGGGAGATGCCCAGCACCTCTGCTGTTTCTTCGATGTTCAACCCCGTAAAATACCGACACTCGATGACGCGCACCCAGCGAGGCCGCTCCGCTTCCAGCCGCTCCAGGGCATCGTCGATCTCCAGCAGTTCTTCCAGCGAAATGCCGCCCGTTGGGCCAGCCGCTGACAACGTCACATGCTCCCCCTTACGTTTCTGCGCCGACTTGGACCGCGCATAATCGACCAGGATACGCCGCATGGTCTGCGCGGCAGCGCCGAAGAAGTGGGCACGCCCCTGCCATTGGACTTCCTGATACCGGACGAGTTTGAGATAGGCTTCGTGCACCAACCCCGTCGTGTTCAGCGTTTCGCCGGAGCGATGATTCCGCAGGCGGGCGCGAGCCATCTGCCGCAACTCAGGGTAGACGTGCGCCAACAACCGGTCGAAAGCGCCCTTGTGGCCCGCTTCCAGATCCAGAATCATTTGGGTAACGTCTTCTTCAGCCATAGCACACTCGAATAGCAGAGAACCTGACGGAAAATATTAAAAAGGAAGCACCTCTGTTCAATGATTCTTTCTTCCCACTAAAAAAGGCGACCCGCTGTACAGGTCGCCTTTCTTTGCAAAACAAGAGGAGCAAGAAGCTTACTCTTCCTCGCTGCCTTCTCTCTCCGGCGTCTTGATGCCATAGCGACGGCGAAATTTCTCCACGCGGCCTGCCGTATCGACGTACTGGCGACGACCCGTGTAAAAGGGATGGTTCGTGCTGTCCACTTCCGACACATATGTCTCGGTATTCATCGTCGAGCGCGTCTGGAACTCGGTTCCGTCGGCGAGGCGCACGGTGATCATCTTGTAGTTTGGATGGATATCTTTTTTCATGGTACCCGTGCCCCCGTGGGCACAAAAAGTCGTGGTTGGCCTGATCTGGTTTGCAGAATGGTAGTGAACGGCACCCTGTCTCGCAAGGTTCCAAATCCTTCTTACCAGAGGTTTAACAGTGTAACTACCTGAGCCATGGGGAGTAGACGGCCCCAACCTCAAAGCCGTTCCGCGAGGTGATCCAGGCTGTTGACGAACGCTTCGGCTTCCTGCAAAACGCGCTCTGCCTGATCTTGATCTACGGCAAAGTGATGTCCATAATCTGCCATTTCTTGCAATTCATACGCCTGATTGAGCACATTACCAGCCCGCGTGGGCACCCGGCCCGTATCGACGAAGGTGTTTTTGAACGCCGTGCGGATGCCTTGCTGCGTCGGGAGTGAGCCGTTCTCATGCAGCAGCAGTGCCTGCGCGGCATAGAACATGGCAAAGTAGGCCCGCGACGCGCACGAATCGAAGTCTTCCAGTTCGTATAACACCGCCGCGCTTCGCAGATAAGTCTGGGCCTTGTTGAACAATCGATCGGAGGCGTTGGGCATGCGTATGGTCTGGGTCAGAAGCGACTTCTTTGAGCAGAGGATACTTGGTATGCTGCAAACTAATCATTCCAGCCAGCCCAGAACGTGAAAAACTTAATGCAAATGCCTGCTGGATCGAAGCACCCCGCTTGGGAATAGAAGGATTGCCTTTTTCCCGTCACCGGCTACAACCTCATGCCCGACAAGGTCAAAATCCACCGTCCATCAGGACCGCCTTCGCCAGAGGCGGAAGCGCCGGATGGTGCGGTAGCCAAGTCATTGTTGCTGGATGACGGGCAAGACACAGCCAATGGAATCCCTTCATCGTCCAGCGTAGAGAAGCCTGCCCACAAGCCACCGCAGTTTATTTTCGACCCGCTGGCTCCGTACAAGGGTGCAGTGCGGCGGTTTTTTATTGCGTACCGCCATGTGATCGGATTGCTGATGGGCGGCGCAGTAGCCTATGCACGGGCCCTGCCGCCGGAACGGCGGCGGCGGTTGCACTCACCGGGGCCTCGGCTACTGGCGTTTGTGCTCAAGCCATTCGTGAAGCGTGACCTCGTCAACCTGCCCTTTCCGACCCAGCTACGGCGGAGGCTGGAGATGCTGGGGCCGACGTTCATCAAACTCGGGCAGGTGATGGCCATCCGCGAAGACCTGTTGCCGCCGTCCATCACCGACGAATTACAAAACCTCTTCGATCGCCTCCCGGCCATTCCCTTTGCGCAAATCCAGGCCATTATCGAGGACAGCCTCGGACAACCTGTAGCGGCGCTGTTCGACCGGATCGACCCGGACCCGCTCGGCTCGGCCTCCATCGCACAGGCCCATTATGCCGAGACGCGGGCGGGCGACAAAGTGGTCATTAAGGTGATGAAGCCGGGCATCAAGGAGTCGGTCGTCGCCGATTTGAAATTGCTGCAAGCCGTTGGGCGGTTCTTGCAATGGATCATTCCTCGCTACCAGCCCCGCCAGATCATCGACGAGTTCTGCGCCTATACGCTGAAGGAAGTCGATTTCACCTATGAAGCCGACCATGCCGAGATTTTTGCGGCCAACTTCCAAGATCTGCCGGATGTCGTCTTCCCAAAAATCTACCGCTCATTAAGCACAGACGAGGTGCTGACGATGGGCTTTTTGGACGGCTTCAGCCCCGGCGCTTCGGCAACCTATGGCCTCACAGACGAGCAACGCAAACGCATTGTGGACCTCGGCGCGGCGTCCATCATCCGAATGCTGTACCAGGATGGCTTCTTCCATGCCGATCTGCACGCGGGCAACCTCAAGATTATGCCCACCGACGATGGCATCCAGATCGGCTTTATCGATGTGGGCATGGTGGGTCGATTCGAGGAAAAGACGCGGCGGCGGATGCTTTATTACTTCCACGCGCTCGTTAATGGCAATGTAGAAGGGGCCACGCGCTACCTGACAGACATGGCGCAGGTGGGCCCCGGCGGCGACCCGCAGGGCTTCCGCCGTGCCGTGGCCGACACCGTACGCCGGTTCACCATGCACGCCGGGTATGGCGATGTGAGCATTGCGCAATTGATTCTGGAATCGGTGGCGCTGGGTGGCAAATACCGCGTCTTCTTCCCCGTCGAGATGACACTGATGGTGAAAGCGCTGGTCACCTACGAAGGCGTTGGCCGCCTACTCGATCCGCACATGGATATCGCCGCCGTCTCGCGCAAGCATGTCGCCCGCATCTTCCGCGACACCTTCGACCCCGAAGTGCTGACCCGCCGCCTGATGAGTAATGCCCCGGAGATGCTGGACCTGCTCGTCCAATCGCCGCACTTGATTTCGTCGGGTTTCAAATTTCTGGAAGAGTCGCTCAACAACCGCTCGCCAAGCAACCCGTTGGCAGGTCTCCGCAGCAGCATCCTGGCCGGAGCCTGCATCGTCGGCGGCGTGCTGGCCCTGATTCAGGGCGGCCCGGTGCTGGTGTGGGTAGCCTTGTTTGTGATTGGTGCACTACTGGCGGGATTTGGAAAATAGCTTTCAGCTATCAGATCTCAGCCCTAATTCCTCAAGCTTAGAACTAATAGCTAACGGCTGACGGCTTCCTTGAAACGCATCTTTCACGAAATACGGATGACTCTTTTATTTAATATCTGGTACCTTTGACTACATATACTTTTCCGCCGCAATACTGCAGGAAAAGCGTTCTAGGCCATCCAGAAAGAAAAACGCCTCTCAGAGGCTTTTGGACATGACTCACCCCGTCAATCTAGAAAAATACGGCATCCGCGTTGAGCAAACCATTCGCAACGCGCCACCGGCCAAACTCTACGAAGACGCCCTCCGCTTCGATGCTACTGCCGCCATCGTCGACTCGGGCGCGCTGACGATCACCTCCGGCAACAAAACCGGTCGCAGCCCCAAAGACAAGCGCATCGTCGATAACCCTGCGAGCACGGACAATATCTGGTGGGGACCGATTAACGTCAAGCTCGACGAGCATACGTTCCAGATCAACCGCGAGCGGGCCATCGATTACCTTAACACGCGCAATCGGCTCTACATCGTAGATGGCTTCGCCGGCTGGGACCCCGACTACCAGATCAAGGTGCGCATCGTGTGCGAGCGGGCCTACCATGCGCTGTTCATGCACAACATGCTCATCCGGCCTACCGACGAGCAACTGGCCGCGTTTGGCGAACCCGATTACGTGGTTTTCAAAGCGGGCCATTTCCCGGCCAACCAGTATACCTCGTCGATGACTTCGAAGACAAGTATCGACCTCTCGTTCGAGAACCAGGAGATGATCATTCTGGGCACCGAGTATGCGGGCGAGATGAAGAAAGGCGTCTTCACGGTGATGCACTACATCATGCCCAAGACGGGCGTCCTTTCGATGCACTGCTCAGCCAACGAAGGCGATGAGGGCGATGTATCGCTGTTCTTTGGTCTCTCTGGCACGGGCAAAACGACGCTCTCTGCCGACCCCAACCGCAAACTCATCGGCGACGACGAGCACTGCTGGACGGATCATGGCGTTTTCAACATTGAGGGCGGTTGCTATGCCAAAGCCATCAACCTCTCTGGGGAAAACGAACCCGAGATCTATAACGCGATTCGCTTTGGAACCGTGCTCGAAAATGTGGTCTACGATCCCCAGACACGGGCCGTGGACTTTACGGACATAAGCATCACGCAGAACACCCGCGCCTCCTACCCCATTGAGTACATCGACAACGCCAAGATCCCGTGCGTCGGCGGGCACCCGAATCACATCATCTTCCTGACGTATGACGCCTTCGGGGTGCTACCGCCCGTGAGCAAGCTGACTCCGGAACAAGCCATGTATCATTTCATCAGTGGCTACACGGCGAAGGTGGCAGGCACGGAAGTCGGCGTCACCGAACCGCAGGCAACCTTTTCGGCCTGCTTCGGCGCAGCCTTCCTGGTGTGGCATCCGAGCAAATATGCTGAGATGCTGGCCGAGAAGATGCGCACGCACAACGCCCACGCCTGGCTCATCAATACCGGCCTTTCGGGTGGTGCCTATGGCACAGGAAAACGCTTCAGCCTCAAGCACACCCGCGCCATTATCCACGCCATCCACAGCGGCGCGCTGGACGATGTCGATACAGTCGAGGATCCGACGTTTGGCTTTGCCATCCCCACAGCGGTCCCCAACGTACCTTCCGACATCCTCATCCCCAAAAACACCTGGGCCGATGCCGAAGCGTACGACCGCACCGCCCGCAAACTCGCCAGCCTCTTCGCGCAGAACTTCGAGAAGTACGCCGAGGGCTCCAGCCGCGAGATCATGGAAGCCGGACCACGCCTGGAAACAGCGTAATCTGGCTACTCCTGCCGTGTGACATCAATGATCCAGTTCTTTGTGAAGGTCTGCCCACGATCTGTGCTGGCCTCCCCATACCATCTATAGCTATCGGCTTTGATGTCGTGAAAAACGAAGCGTGAGATGCGGTCGCTGGCATTGGCTTCAAAGGTGTGAAGCACCATGCGGTCGCCCTCCTGCCGTCCGCCAAAGTAGAGCGGGCTATTGCCACGATTTGCCAGATACAGGCTTTCCCATCGGCGCATGGCCCGGTTGTAGATGCGTACTATCGTGGTAGCGGCATCAGGCAGATTGGAGTCGAGGTCGAACCAGTTGTATTCCATGATGGCGTGCCCGTTGAGGACGTAGCCCCCTGTCGTGGTGGCGGGCCATTTTGCAGTCTGCCCATTGGGAAACGTGAGTTGGTTCTGACTGTCCCAGATACCCACCAGGAAATCAAACTGGCGGGCTTCCTTTGGCAAATCGGGCGCGGGTGAGCCGAATTCGCTGCTGCCTGCTAAGAATCCATCGGCTGTTTCCCGCCGGCTGTACGATTTTTTCAACGCAGGCATCCAGGCGGTTTTGCCATCCGGCGACGTCTGTATATCCAGGGTAAAATGGTCGGCATCCTGCCGGGTGTAGCGGGTGCGGTAATAGGTCAGAAGCACACCGCCACGATGCCGCAGGGCGTTGTAAAGGGTCAGGTCATCGCCTTGCAAATCCCCATTGTACATCGTCACGTTTTCGGTGTAGCTATCGACGAGGCCCATGGCCCACTGATCTGTGCCGGGGGTGAAGACCAGAAACGTAATGGTGTTTAACTCGTGCCCGTTGCCATCAAAATCGGCGGCGTGGAGCCGTTCCATGAAAGCGTGACCCCGGTTCATGTAGGTGATCACAGCCTGTGCGGGCTGCTTCACGGGCGTAGCATCAGCAGGATACGTCGTGATCTCCACATCCCACTGGCCGAGCAGGTAGGTCATTTTGTCGAGCACCTCTGGCGCTCCGTCACTGCGCGTCGTCGTAGCGCTGCCGTGCTCAAAGAAGGTACCATCGCGCAGGGACTGTGCCAGGAGCGCAGGAGCCAGCAACAGGATCGCCAGGAAAAAGAGGGTCGCTTTTCTAAACAGGGTGGTCATCTATCCAGGGTTGTTTGGAAAGGGAAGCAACAGCTTACCGAGCTAGCATAGCGAAACCCGTCGCTGTTCACCTCACGGTTACCTGAGGATTGTCCCACCCTTTTCTCAAGTCCCGCATTATGAATCCCAGCCTGCCAACCACACGTACCACGGGGTTCCATCCCACCCGCTTTCCTGAACACCGATGGACCGTTCGAAGCAAGACTTTTTCATCGAGGCGTGGCATATCCAGCCGTCACTGAACCGGATCACCAGTCCGCAGGGAATGGTGTCGGTGGAGCCACGCCTGATGCGGATTCTTGTGTGTTTGAAAGAACAGGCGGGCGATGTAGTAGAACGGGACGCGCTGCTGGATACCGTCTGGGCCGACGTAGAGGTGACGGAGAATTCGCTGACCAACTCGATCTCTGAACTCCGCAAGATCTTCGAGGATGATCCAAGAGCGCCGCGCATCATCGAAACGATTCGTGGCGTCGGGTATCGGCTGATGGTGCCGGTGCAGACCGCTTCCTCTTCCGGTGGCTACGGGACCAACCCTGCTTTTTCGGGAGACCATGCATCACATGTCGAGGCCCGCCTCGCTTTTCCTCATGCTGCTCGTGCAGAGACACCGGTTGCCCAAACACCACGGCCTCGGTGGACGCTGGGCACGATAGCTTTGCTGGTGGTTCTTGTCGCTGCCGCATATGTGCTCTTCGATCAAAAGGCGGCTTTACCACCGCAGCGCATCGTGCCCCTCACCAGCCTGCCCGGCGCAGAGATCCAGCCGACGTTTTCACCTGATGGGCAGCAGTTAGCCTTTGTATGGTTCAATGAGTCGGGACAGCCTGCCGACATTTATGTACAACAGATCAACGCAGAAGCACCCGTGCGCCTCACGGACCAGCCCGGTGCTGAGTTGGCCCCCGCGTGGTCGCCTGATGGTACCGAGATTGCATTCTTCGCCAACGATGGTGCCTCTTGTGGCCTCTATCTCGTACCTTCCGGCGGCGGCACGCCCCGTAAGCTCATAGACAGTAGTTGCCGCATCGGCGGCATTGCGTGGTCGCCCAATGGCAAAACCCTGGCTTTCTCAGCTAGAGATGACCAGGCGGCTGTGCAGCGCATTTATATGCTCTCGCTCGCCACCTACGAGGCGTATCCCATCACGACTCCGCCCGCTCATTTACCCGGCGATGCTGCCCCCATGTTCTCCCCCAACGGGACAACGCTGGCCTTCGTCCGCTATGTGAGCCCAGGAACGAACGATCTCTATCTGCTGCCCCTCTCCGACGCCTGGCCGCCTGAACCCATCCCGCCTCAGCGCCTCACCCACGACGACGCTACCATCCCCGGCTACGATTGGACGGCCAATGGGAAAGAATTGGTCTTCGCCTCTAATCGCACCAACACGAGCGGGCTGTGGCGTATGCCCACTACCGGCACCACCCCTGCCCTCATCCAGGCCGTCAGCGTCAACGACCCGGGTAGCGTCACGCTCTCACGGCAGGGCCAGCACCTCGCCTACATCGACTGGACCTATGAAGTGAATATCTGGCGCACCGCTGTCCAAGACCTCCCTGCAACCGAAACGCGCAATCTCCTCATCGCCTCCACGCGCGGCGACAGAGAGCCGCAGTATGCCCCCACAGGCGACCGTATTGCATTTACCTCGAATCGTTCTGGCACCAATGAGATCTGGATCAGCGACGCAGAAGGCCAAAACCCCATCCGCCTCACCTCCCTGAACAACGCGGCCACCCGTTCCCCGCGCTGGTCACCCGATGGACGGTACATCGCTTTTGAGACACGCACCGAGGGACAGGCTGACGTCTACGTAATCGACGCGGAGGGTGGCGTGCCGAAACAGATTACAACCGCATCCTCCAATGATATCTTACCGAGTTGGTCGGCGGATGGCACCTCGCTCTACGTCGCCTCGGATCGTAGCGGTGGCTGGCAACTCTGGAACATCCCACTGCTAGACGGGGACCAGAAAGCCACGCTGCTCACCCACCACGGAGGCTATGCCAGCCAGGCGGCTGCGGATGGCAACACGGTATTTTTCACAAAGCCGGACACCACCGGCATCTGGGGACTAGCACTTGCAACAGGCGCAGAGAAGTTGGTCGCTGACGGAGATCGGCAGAACTGGGCCGTGACGAATGGCGGCCTCTTCTTTACCACGCAGGCCACCCTATCTTCTCCCCTCCAGATCCACCGCCTCGACCTGGACACCGGGCACACAGACGAAGTAACCACCATGCCCGCCGACCAAGTCTCGCCCTATTCCCGCTGGGGCCTCACCGTTTCGCCCGATGAGCGCTGGATTCTCTACGGCCTCAACGACAAAGCCGAGAGCGACATCCTGCTGCTGGAACGGTTTATGTAATTTTGAAGAGCCGTCAGCGTGCTGAGAAAAAGCTGATAGCTGACAGCCAACAGCTGATAGCTTCCCTTATCCTTCCATCGACTCCATTTTTTCCAAGGCCTGTTCGAGACGGTCGAGGACGTGGTAGGTCTCGTCAAGCACGTTGCCTGCTTCTTGTGCGATGGAGCGCGGTGCAAGGTCGCCATAGAGGGTGCGGTCTTCATCGGCCAGGATGTTGCGGCGGAGACCTAAACCATGCTGCTCCAGGATGGGTTCAATCTCGTCGGCGCGCTGGCAAAGTTGGCGGCGGGTCGTCTGGTAGGCATGTTCGCAGACGGCGTAGCGGTTGGAGAAACTGAACAGGTTGGAGAAGATACGTTCGACGTCTTCCGGCGTCGGCTCAATGAGGATGGTGGTCGCATCCGGATAGAGGTGCTTGTAGCTGCGGAAACCCGTCCGCATGCGCGAATGGATCACGGTTCGAAAAGCCTGCGACAGCACCGTCGGCAAACCATGATCGACCAGACTCGGCGTGCGCCCGCTGGTGGCCGCTTCGGTGTTGACAGGTACAATCGGGTTGATACAAAACAGCAACCGGGCTCCTGCCTCCAAGGCCGCGCTCGAATGCACCGTCCGCCGTGCGACCCCGTCGATATACGACGCGCCCTCAATCTTGACAGGCAGGTACAAGCCGGGCAGGGCCGTGCTGGCCTGTACCGCTTTCGAGATGGGCACATGTGCCGTTTCCTCCGTGCCAAACACGACTACTTCGGCTGTATCCACATCCACCGCGACGACACGCAAGATAGGGTGCAGCCTGCGAAAGTCATTGGTGCGCCCCGCTGCTGAGAACGCTTTTGCCAGATGCTGCTCAATGGGCCTGTTGTCGAAAACGCCAACCGGCACGACGGAGCCCAAATTAACCAGCGCACCGAGCGGCGAGAGATCCAGCGGACGCCGCACGTAATCCCACACCGACCGTACCACGGCCCCCGGTAGCTTCGTCAGGCGCCTTGCATATTCGCCGAAAGCCGGGGCAAACAGGATGTCCGGCGTGATGTTGAGCGAGGGATCCTCGGCCCGCGAGATGATGGCGCGGCTCATCGTGCGTGCTGAAATGCCATTGGCAAGACAAGCCGTCACCATCGCCCCTGCACTGACCCCGACATACACGTCCAGTTCATGCATCTGCGCCCCATCAAGCACTTCGTCGAGTGCGCACAGGGCACCAATCTCGTAGATGCTGCCTTCCATGCCGCCGCCTGCACACGCCAGCCCGATTTTCACGTCTCGCTGCATTTTGTACTTTCTGTCAATGGCACTTCGCATGAGGAACCGCAACCGCCCCAAAAGCGCTTCCGGGCCAAAGATACAAAACCCGCTGCCCTGATTTTTGCTCCGTTGCGCTTGAAACGTGAGAGAAATGATGGAAGCGTCTCAGTAAAGCGTCCTTACCTATCACGTTTTACGTTTCACATTTTACGATATTTCAGTTTTCCCGACTGCAACCCGACTGCTCCCGCCCCATGGCCTCCCATAGACAACCGCTTGCCAGTGCCGACGTCGCGTGGCTGCGCATGGAGCGCCCGACCAACCTGATGATGATTACCGGCGTCATCATGTTCGACGCGCCGCTGGATGCCCAGGCGTTCAAATCCATGCTCGAAGAGCGGCTGCTGATCTTCCATCGCTTCAAACAGCGCGTAACAGATCCACATAGCAATCCGCACTGGGAAGACGACCCGCATTTCAGCGTGGACCGGCACGTCCATCGGATTGCGCTGCCGAGGCCAGGCGGGCCGCAGGAACTGAAGGATCTAGTGAGCGACTTTATGAACGCCCCGCTCGATTTCAACAAGCCGCCGTGGGACATGCATCTGGTCGAAGATTTTGGCGAAGGGTGCGCGCTCATCGTCCGCCTGCACCACTGCATCGCCGATGGCATCGCGCTGATTCATGTCCTGCTCTCCATGGCGGATGAATACTTCGACGCCTCGAAACTACCGGCTGTCCGCAAGCAACGCCAACGGGATGATGGCGTGCTTACCAGCCTCGTCCGCCCCGTTGCTAAAGTGGTGACGGGTACGGTGAAGGCGACGGGAGCCGTGCTGCACGAGGGCATGGAAATGATTTTGCGGCCCTCGCGCATCCTCGAACGCGCCAAGCAGGGCATGAGCATCGGCGCAGCGACGAGCAAGCTGCTGCTGATGGGTGCCGACTCCGACACCGTTTTCAAGGGCGAACTGGGCGTCACGAAGCGGGCGGCATGGTCAGAACCGATGGCGCTACAAACCATCAAGGACATCGGGCTGGGCGTTGGCGGCAAAATCAACGATGTGCTGCTTGCCACGGTGGCAGGCGCATTCCGGCGCTACCTGCTGGCCCACGACGAACCCGTCGAAGAGGTCAACATCCGCGCCACCATCCCGGTCAACCTGCGCCCGCTCGACGAAGCGCACCGGCTCGGCAATCATTTTGGCCTCGTCTTCCTCTCACTGCCCGTTGGCCTCGCCGATCCCGAAGCGCGGCTTCACGAAGTCAAACGGCGCATGGACCGGCTCAAGTATTCGGCGGAAGCGCCCGTGACGCTGGGCATCTTGCAGATCCTCGGCAGCGTACCCAACGAGGTGCAGACACAGGTGGTCAACCTCCTCAGCCGTAGCGCCTCCACGGTGATGACCAATGTGCCCGGCCCCCGCGAGAAATTGCATTTCCTCGGCTCCGGCTTGGGCCAGATGATGTTCTGGGTGCCCCGCACCGGCAGCGTCAGCACCGGCGTCAGCATCATCAGCTACAATGGCGAAGTCACGCTCGGCGTCGCTACCGACGTTCAGCTTATCCCAGATCCAGAGGCTATCGTCGCCGCCTTCCACGAGGAGTTCGACGCACTGCAACAGCAGTTCGCTTGATTGGGAGACTATGAGACTACGAATCTAGGAGCCTATGATTTTTCTTAGACTCGTAAGTCTCTCAGACTCCTACCCTCATCCCTCATACGAAACGCTTTCCTGAATCGTCCCGTCCTGCTTGTGAATGACGAGGCGACTGGGCTGCGCGGCTTGTGCTGTGGTGCGCGCCACATCGAGCGCTTCTTTTTTGGTTCCGTGCGTGCTGACGGGCGTCTTTGTGCCCTCCTTCTTGATGGCCCAGCCATCGTCGACAGAGACGAGATGAAAGACGGTTGTCTTGGTCTTTTTCTTGGCCGATGATTTCCTCTTGGCAGGAGCCATCTTACGGGCCGGAGCCACCTGCGCTTCGTCCGCGACAGGCACACCCGACTTTTCCATCACCGCTGCCAGCGCACCGACGCGGGCCGAAAGTGTCTCAACTTTGCCTGCCAGATCTTTTACCTCGGCGCGGGTCGGGACGCCCAGGCGCTGCATCACTTTCTCGACGCTGGCTTCTACCGAAGCCGCCATTTTGTCGTCGAGACCTTTCGTGGTTTTGACGCTTTTGGAAGCGACATCTTCGACGGTTTCCTCCACCTTCTCGTAGGCTTCGCCGAGTTTGGCTTTGGCCGCACCGAGTTGCTTGCGTCCGGCTTTCTCCCACGCCTCGCCTTTCTTGACGAGGTTGCTGAACATCTTCGCTCCTTCCTCTTCCACCGACGAGAGCGCACCGAGGCCCGCCAGCCAGATGTCACGCGCCCGATCCATCACATCCTCGGGAATGTCGGCCAGGCTGAAGCCTTCTTTCTTCTTGGCTTTTTTGCTCTTGGCCGGTTTGGCTTTCTTTTTCGAGACGTTGATGGTTGCTTTCTTCTTAGCCATGATAGGCCTCCCTCGTTCTGGTTCTGCGAATGGGTGTGGAAAGCTCCTCTCCTGTTCGGGAGAAGCATCTACCTGTGGTGCTATCTTCAGTACGTCTTCTCGATCCGTGCAGAGATCTCGTTCATGCCGGTGAGAATGCCGAGGTGCGACAGGATCTTTAGCTTATTTCCTTCCACCGTGTAATCAGGGGATGCCAGCGCCTGCATGACGTTCATCTCGCCTCGATCCAGCTTTTGCCAGACCTCGTAGGTTGCTGTACCTCGGGCCAGCGCCTCATCTCTGTCGAACATCTCCTCGCGCATCTCCTTGCACGGCGCATCGTCCATCCAGACCTCTACGTTGACGATCTCGCCATCCTCAAACTCATAGGTCACTTCGATGTCTTGCCCATCTGGCCCGTCGAAGCAGCGCAGGATGATGGCATTGGTGAACGAACCGGCGGTTCTCAGAAAATCCGGGTCGTTGTTCAATGCCTCCACAAACGCTTCGATGAAGGCAGGCGTCCAGTATTGCGGCGCGTCAGACATAATCGTGCTCAAGTTGGAGGTCTAGGAGACAGTGGGTAGTAGATGGTACACCGGAAAAGTCCGCTATTCACGATCTACTACCCACCCTCAACCAAAAAATTACGCGCCGTAGGTGAACTGCTCCTGGATCGTGCCGTCTTTGCGATGGATGACGAGGCGACTCGGCTCCTGGTTCTTGGCAAGGTCACGCCCACGCTCCAGGGCTTCGGCTTTCGTGCCCAGCACATTGATGGCGCGGTCGGTGCCCTCTTTTGTGACGGCCCAGCCTTCGTCTTGCGGCACCACATGATAAACGGCTGTGGGGTTCGTGCTAGCCGCTGCCCGCGCTTCCAGCAAGGTGGTCAGCTTGTTGACCTTCCCGGCCAGCAGATCCACTTTCTCGGACAAGTCTTTCACTTCTGTGCGCGTGGGTACTTCGAGCCGCTCCATGGCGGTTTCCACGGCGGCAGCGACCGTCGCTTCCACTTTGCCCGTCACGCGCTCCACGGTGCCGCTCACTTCTTTCTGTTTGTCGGTGACTTCGCCTTTTACGGCATCGACCCGCGCCGTGAGTTGCCTGCGGCCTTTGTCTTCAACCTTGCGGCCCCGCTTGATGAGGCTGTCAAAGGTTTTAGTGGCTTCTTTCTGGAGATCGTCCAGGCGCTTGCTGCCGTTCTGCTGCAAGGCTTTGCCATTTTCCACGAGGCCGTCGAAGAATTTGCTGCCTTCTTCCTCCACCGTGGCGATGGCTCCGAGACCCGCCAGCCAGATGTCGCGGCTCAGTTCAGCCACGTCGCCAGTCAGGTTCTCGATGTTCAGGGTTTTCCGTTGCTTACTCATATCGATTGCAGATTTTGGAGGTTGGATTGCGGAGTGCTTTTCTAATGCTCACTTTCCGCTTCTTCAGTGTCGTTTTGTTTGTCGCCGATGACTTTCGTCAGCAGGCTTTCCAGGTTGCTCAGTTGGTCGCGTAACTGTTTCAGCTCGGATGGCTTCTCTCCATGAATGAGCTTGTTGACGCGGCCCAACGAGCTTTGCACCAGGTCATCCACGCTGTGCTTGATCTGCTCAATGCCAGAATCCAGCGCCTCGCCGCTGCGCCGCACGAGGTCGTGTAACGTTTCGGTCGAGATGGTGGTGTTGCCGCGCTTGCCCTCTTCCAGAATAATCTGGGTCAAGATCTGCGCGGTAATGTCTTTCTCCGTGGCCAGATCCATCACTTCGACGGTTTCGCCCTGCCGCACGAGATCGGCGATGTCGCTCTGCGAGACGTAGGCGCTGGCCTCCGTGTCGTAGAGCTTGCGGTTCTCGTAGCGTTTGATCAGGCGAGCCATCGGGGCGGGTCTGCTGGTGCGTATCTGCCCCTGATATAACGCGGCGCGTCATTTAGTTTCAGAACACATTGACGCATCGCGTTATTTTCACAATTCATACTAATCCTTCATTCAAGCGCAATAATAATCTATGTGGTTTTAATACGAGGACTGCACAAGACGCGTCGCGTCATCACTATGCTAGCTCAAATTTGAACCTATGGGACTTAAGCACAGGACGCCGTTATACTTCACCCATCTGAGCTAACAGGTCGGCTTCCAGCGCTGGGGCAATCCAAAACCCGGCTTCCTCGCGTAATTGTCTTATTGCTGTGCGTAGTGAAGGCAACTGGCCCGTTCGGTAGGCAGTCAGGAGGATGCCAAGTGCACCGGTCATCGGCAGGCCCAACGTCCGAGCTATCCGCCGCGCTTCTTGCTCATCCAACAATACCCAGGATGCTCGCTGCTCTACGGCTAGGACAATGGCTTCCGCCTCGCCTGCGTCTACCTCTCGCCGAAGCACCTCTACAAATGGCCGGTTCGCGACATCCTTGACACGCAGCCAACCTTCAGCAAGTGCTTTCTTGAGCAAGGCAGTGCCAGGGAGATCCGTTTCTAACTTGAACTCTTCCAGGACAGCCTGCGGGATCAAAACGTGCTCAAACTGCTCGCGCACCCGTTCAAGCTCGCCGATGATAGCCAGGTTCAGTAGCGGAGAGGTATTGCTGACGACGCGCATTACGCAGCGTCGTGACCGGTTGTATACTGAAGATCCTCGGCGGCTTCTTGAGGGCCATAATGCCGAAGTACACCGCGCTCGCCAAGCAACTGACCAAAGGTAGCCTTATCGAGCGCAGCCAACTCGCGGGCTTTGCCCAAGGATAGCAGCCCCTGTCCGTACAGGGCAATGGCCAACTCCCGACGGATAGCCTGTTCGGCTTCTGCCTCGGGGAGACGAAGTGCCTCAGCGATGGATGAGGGGATGTGGAGGTCAATGCCGGTCTGTTTGCGCATCACACATACAAGGCAAAGGAGTTGACAGTCACATGCTTAGACGCTGTCTCGCTCAGACAGATCCGTAAGACAACCGTTGTGCGCACCGAGGCCCTTCGTCAGCTAAATATCAGGTATATACCTAATATTGCACTTGCAATGGCGCAGATGCATATAATTTGGTTTTGCTACCGGACACTTTGGATTGGGTCGAGTGGAGGCGGTATGAAGGCCACCAGAAGCTCCCAGGCTTCATTGAGCATGTGCTCCAACAGACGCAGCCCCAACTGGAACAGGCTTAAATCCACCCGGTCACTCCGGTGA
>DATGCC010000124.1:0-6907 GCA_035312345.1 Rhodothermales bacterium | reverse complement strand
TCTCGCCGAATTCGGACCTGTAAAACCATGACATAGGGATGGCACCTGCCGGGTCTACCTTATGCGCATACCACCTGAAACACGAACGGTGACGAGTAAGGCACCGCTCTGTTCATCAAGACAGCTTCCTGCTTTGCTACGTTTGACCTTGCAACACACGTAAAGAAGCTCATGGCCCAGACCGTCACGCCCCAGTTTCGTATTACCGATGCCCGGCGCAGTGTTGCCTTTTATGTCGAAGGCCTCGGCTTCGTGATCGACTGGGAGCACCGGTTCGAGCCGGGCTTGCCCGTCTTCATGCAACTGACGCGGGCGGGCCAGTCGATCTTCCTGACCGAGCACGCCGGCGACTGCCAGGTCGGCGGGGCGGCCTACTTTGTCGTTCCTGACGTGGAGGCGTGCTACAGCGCGTTCAAGGCGCGCGGAGTCGTGCCCACGGAGCCGCCAACAGACACGCCGTGGGGCACCCGCGAGCTGGTCGTCACGGACCCGGATGGCAATCGGCTCCGTTTTGCGAGTTCGACCTCGTTATGAACCAACTTAGACGACGCGACTTTATCCTCACCGCTGGTACGGCAGCGGTAGCCACCGCCTACTCTCCCGCGTGGATCTTCAGCAAACGAACACCAGCTATGTACGGACTGATCGGAAAGATAACCGCCGTGGCGGGGCAGCGGGATGCGCTGATCGAGATCCTGCTCGAAGGGGTAGCCGGCATGCCCGGCTGCCTGAACTATATCGTCGCCAAGGACCCGACGGACGCAGACACCCTGTGGGTCACGGAAGTTTGGGACAGCAAGGCAAGCCACGAGGCGTCACTTTCGCTTCCATCGGTGCAGCAGGCCATCGCTCAGGGACGGGCGTTGATCGCGGACTTCGGCGAGCGGTTTGAGACGGAGCCCGTCGGAGGTTACGGGTTAGCGCCCCATGAGGCCCGATAAGCTGTATACTTTGTGCCTGCATCGGTGCCGGGGTCAACGGTCACATATGTTTACGACCCGGCGAGGGAGCGGCTTTTCTTGCGCGTTCAGCCGAGGCCATTGTGCAGGCACGGCGCACAACGGGGTGCCGCGACTTCATCTTGGCCGCCGATCCCATCGAAGCCGATAGAGTGAACGTGTACGAGGAGTGGGAGTCCGAGGAAGCGCTCCGCACGTTCCGCGGTGAGGGACCGGGTGACGACCTTGCGTCCAAGATTGTCGAGGCTGAGGTCGCCGAAAACACCGTCGCATCATCGCGCTCCTAAAAAAAGAAATTGCGTTAACGAGGACTGTCGAGCTTGTCGGCAGTGACAAAGGGTGCGTTCAAGCAGGGGCGTTTTCTAGGCGGAGCACCTCGTAGTGGGTGACAAAAGGCTCCTTATCGGTCAGGAAATCATCGTCCTCGGGGTAGTATCGTGCGCGCAGGACGTCTTCGCCGGCAAAGGCACGGATGGCATCCAGGTCGTCCCAGAACGTGACGAGCAGGAAGTGAGCGAGGTCACCCTCAGCGCGGCGGAGGACGTACACCCCCCGGTTGCCGGGCGTCGCCTGATAGTCGGGAACACCGGTACGAAGGAGAAAAGCATGATACGTGTCGGCCTTTTCGGCTGGGACCGCGCCGTGCCAGGTACGTGCAATCATGGGACTGGTAAAGTTTCTAGGTGAGCAGAAAGCGAAACAGACACACTGCCAGTGTACCCGCGCCAATGGCAGCAAGGAGGCTCCTTGTCCGGAGTGCAACGGTGGCGGTGATCGCGGCCGCAGCGAGATCAGGCCACCCCCCGGCGAGCAGGGCCGGTGCAACAAGGGCCACGATCACAGCCCCTGGCGTATGACCGAGCGCACGTTCGACAAAAGGAGACGGTGCGAAGCGTGCTATGAGCCAGAAGCCACCTGCACGAAGTGCGTACGTGCCGAGGGCCATACCAAGCAGGGCAAGAAGGGTACGCATCTCAGTCTCCTCCCCGAAGCGCGCCAGCTACGCTCCCGGCCACGCCGCCCAGAACGACGTACCACGCTCCCGGAAGCACCCGCTCGGTCACGAGGGCTACGACAGCCGCTACCCCCCACGGCACCACGTCCCGAGGGCCTTTTCGTAGCCCTACAAGGAGCGCGATGAAGACGGCGATATAGACGAAGTCGAGCCCCCAGGCCGCCGGATCCTCCACCAGTTGTCTGGCGAAGTGGCCGGCGAACGTGCCCCCGACCCACCCCATCCAGAGCAAGAGGCCGCTCCCCAGCAACAGGGCACGCCGGTCTCCATCGCGCTGCATCTCGCCTGCGGCGAGCGCAAACGTCTCGTCAACGAGGAAAAACGCGGAGCCATAGCGCTGTAACGAGGTAAGGTCAGAAAACCATGGCGCGATGGTCGCGCCGTAGAGCAGGAATCGAACGTTGACAATGAGCGTCGTAACTGTGAGCAGAAGGACGGGAAGCGGGTCTGTCCACAACTCCACCACGACAAACTGAGCAGCCCCGGCGAAGAGCGTTGCACTCATGCCTGTGGCATGAACCAGCGTCATCCCTTTGCCGCTGGCCAGCATCCCGAAGACAGACCCATAGACGAAGACGCTAACGGCAAGGGGGATTGCGAGACGTGCGCCTGTGAGAGCGTCAATGCTGTGAAATGAATGGGTGGAGGCCATACCCTCAGATAATGAATTAACCACCTTAACTCGTTTTGATGGTTACAATATAGGGTTGGCAAATTAACCAGTCAAGAATTATTTTGATGGTTATGGAATGTATCCCTTCGCATGATGCCTCTTATTGGACCGACCAGTTCAAGGTCGTCGGCGGGAACGCTGCACTCGACTTCATCAACACGATAAGCGAGCGGCACAGTGACGCGCCCGTTGAGCGGATCAGAAGCTACAGCGATCTAGTCGCGGCCTCGCAGCAGATCGGCGTTCTCACAGAAGCGCAGGCCCGGTTGCTGTTGGAAGCCAGCCGCGAGGCTCCGGAAGCTGCTGAGGTCATCCGTAGACAGGCTGTCGCACTCAGGGAACTCCTCTATGGGATGTTCTCTGCGGTGGCGAACGGACGGGAGCCGTCACCGTCCGACCTCGACCGGTTCAACGAGATGCTCTCGGAGGCCCTCACCCATCTCCGCGTTGAGTGCATCAGCGAGGGCACCTTCGCCTGGGCGTGGGACGAACGCTCAGGCGCTCTGGATCGTATGCTGTGGCCCTTCCTGCGCGCGGCGGCCACCCTGTTGGTTTCAGCTCGGCTCGGCCGTGTCCAGGCCTGTGCCGCCGACGATTGCGGCTGGCTGTTCCTCGATATGAGCCGGAACCGGAGCCGACGCTGGTGTGACATGGCCGACTGCGGGAATCGGGCGAAGGCGCGTCGCTTCAAGGAGCGCCATGCTGACTAGTGGCGGTATAACCAGCCACGATAGAGCGATAGTATCCTCGACGACCTCGCCTTTTCTCCACTTCGAGATGCCACGGCGGAATCAGTCTCCCTTAATCATACTTCATGAACGTACTGGTGCCGAGGAAGCGGCGTCGGCTCCTCCGCTGTACAGGCAACTCTATGCCCGCCTGCGCGATCTTATCCTGGAAGAGCAGCTTGGTACAGGGGACCGGCTTCCGTCCTCTCGTGCCTTGGCCCGCGACCTCTCCATCTCGAGAACAACGGTCGAGCTTGCCTTCGATCAGTTGCTGGCCGAAGGGTTCATTGAGCGGAGACCGGGCTCAGGAACCTTCGTAGCCGCCATCCTTCCAGACCCTCCCCGCCCACTTCCGGATACCGACCATCTCGCCCTCGCTGAATCAGAGAACGAGCAGGGCCTGTCGCAACAGGGGCACCGGCTGCTCGCAACGCCGTTGATGCACGAACAAGGACCCGCCCTTCCTGGGCTTGCACCGTGCCGCCCGGGAGCAGACGTGTTCCCCATCGACCTGTGGAACCGGATTCTTGCTCGAACCGTGCGGGAGCAGGGACATGCGCTTCAACATACGGCACCCCCGGAAGGAGACCCTATGCTCCGAGACGTGCTCGCCGCGCACTTGGCCCGCACCCGGAGCGTACAATGCTCTCCGGAGCAGATCGTCGTCACGACGAGTACACAACAAGCTCTCGACGTGCTCGCCCGCCTCCTCCTCGACCCGGGCGACCCCGTCTGGATCGAAGAACCGGGGTATCTTGGAGCGCGGACGGCCCTGCATGCGGCCGGTGGAAAGCTCGTCCCGGTTCCAGTGGACGCGGAAGGGATCGACATCGATGCTGGGCGTCGCCGTGCGCCTGAGGCACGGCTGGCCTACGTCACGCCGTCCCACCAATACCCCAGCGGCGTAACGCTCAGCATCGCCCGGCGGCTCGACCTGCTACAGTGGGCTACCCAGGCCAACGCCTGGATCATCGAAGACGACTACGACAGCGAGTTCCGATACACTGGCCGCCCCTTGGCACCACTCCAGAGCATCGATAGCACCGGGCATGTAATCTATCTCGGCACGTTCAACAAAGCCCTTTTTGCAGGACTTCGGCTCGGCTATGCGGTCTTACCCCCGGTGCTTGTCCGTCCTTTCACACGGGCACTGGAAGCTTCAGCGGGTCCCGTATCCACGTTGCAGCAAGCCGTGCTGAGTATCTTCATCGCTGATGGTCATTTTGTCTCCCACCTTCGCCGGTCGCGCGAACGGTACCGCGTGCGGCGCGATGCCCTACTGGAAGCCGTCGAGACCACATGTGCCGACCTGTTGCGGCTTGGCCCTTTAGAAACAGGCTTGCATGTGTGTGCCTATCTGCCTGACGCCGTATCTGATATCGCTGTCTCCGCGCAAGCCGCTGGGGCGGGGCTGTATGTGCCACCGCTTTCTGCCTGCTACCTCACCCCAGCACAGCAAAGCGGGTTGATCCTCGGCTACGGCGGCACGGACGTAGAGGCCATCTGCCAGGGCATGAAGCACCTCGCCCATGCGATCCGGCAGGCCGGCCGTGCGCTTTAGAAGCAAAGTGGTCTGGTTTATTTCTCTATTCTGGTTATAGGACAGGGCCAATATCCTTTCTATCTTGAAGCCTGTTCTACCAGCCAGACAGCGTCACCACGCTCCCTGGCCGCATACACCCACCATTCCGCTAATGCCCTGATGTCTGACGCTGTCGGTACGAAACGTATCCACGAATACCTTGCCCAGGTGACCTGGGAGGGCAACCTTGGGCAAGGAACCTCCAACTACACGAGCTACAGCCGGTCCTACCGCGTGCACATCGCGGGCAAGCCCGACCTCGCAGGCACAGCCGACCCGATGTTTCGGGGCGAGCCGGACAAGCACAACCCGGAGGATCTCTTCCTTACGGCCCTTGCCACCTGCCACATGTTGTCCTATCTGGCACTCTGCGCACGGAAAGGCATCCAGGTGATCGGATATGAGGATGAGGCACGGGGCGTGCTGGCCCTTGAGCCACGAGGCGGTGGACGGTTTGAAGAAGTCACGCTCCGCCCGGTGGTGACGATTGCCGACGCAGAGCATGTAGCGCTCGCCGAGCAACTGCACGACACCGCCCACGACCTCTGCTTCATCGCCAACTCCTGCTCTGCCCCCGTTCATCACGAGGCCACGGTGCAGGTACACTGAACCAGGTAGCCAAACGTACTCCCTGCTTAACAGATCAAAAGATGAAGGATCTAGCAATAGTTCTGGAAAACCGCCCGTGCGCGCTCGCCGAAATGGGCGAGGCGTTGGGACGTGCCGGTGTCAGCATCGAGGGCGGGGGCGCGTGGGTCGTCGGCGACCACGGCATGGCCCATTTTCTCTTCGAGGATGGTGCAGCCGCCCGCAAGGCGCTGGAAACAGTCGGCATCCGCGTTCTGGCCGAGCGGGACGTTCTCGTGCAACGATTGAAACAAGGCGTCCCCGGCCAACTCGGCCTGCTCACGCACCGGATGGGAGAAGCTGGAGTTAACATTGAAGTCCTCTACAGTGACCACGACCACCAATTGATCCTCGTCGTAGACGACCTGGAGAAGGGACGCTCTGTTTCAGAGGTATGGATGAAGGAGCATTCTTAACCATACCCCGGTGCCAGACAGCAGACTGACAGCGCTTCGTGAGCCGGGTAGCGCTGGCCGTGTCGGCCCGGTCGAGGTGTTCTATCCCGGCCCCGACCACGCCGAGGCCAATCGTGCCCACGTAGACGAAGGGTGGGTGAACGATCACACGATCCTGGTTGCCATGATGCTGAGCATAGTCGTTTGTATCGCCCGCTCTGCCGTACCGGCGGGATCGCGTGGCCCGTGTACGGTATCGCCCAGGTTGATGATCTGCGTGATACCACGCTGCTGGATATCCACCATGCTGGCATCGAGCGCCCACCGATTCCCGTGAACGTCGGCGAGGATGGCGATGGGTGAGCTTGACGAGGGCATGGGGCGATCTCTACGGTTCTTGATGATCGTCAGGAAGGCGCACCCTGAGACCAGTATTTCGGCAAGGTAACGTTACATCAAGGCTTGGTCTCGCCGGATTCGGACGCGTAAAACCCTGACACAGGGCTGGCACCCGCCGGCCCGACCTTATTCACACACCACCTTGAACGCCTCAAGTGACGCGCTATCCGGTGCAGGGCGGAACGCTGGCGTGAGCGGATCGAAGCGTAGCCCGTCAGATAGTATCACCCCTACACGATCATGCACCCCCAACCCAAATGACAAGAGGTCGTCATGACAGAAAATAGCCAACACAGGGAGGGAAACGCGAAGCAAAAAATCACCCCTCATCTCTGATTCGACACCTAGACCGAGGAAGCAGTATCCCTTTACGTTTCGGTCTTTAAACCTTCAAAACTCGACGAGATCAGCCGGTATGATAAAGCGGCAGCGGAGATCTCTGGCCAGCCTTGGTGAGCATTTGCCGATGCGTAGGCAACTATGTTGAATCGTCTCCTTGATGATGTCTACTGATTATCCACTCCTATTA
>DATGCC010000123.1:0-4468 GCA_035312345.1 Rhodothermales bacterium | reverse complement strand
CGCTGCCGCCGGCGGCAGCGCTCCACGAACTCTCACTTACGTCGGAGGGCGGTACCTACCAGTTGGCGAGCGACCCGCTCAGCGGGCAGGTGACCTGGACGGTGATGCCATATACAACGTACGAGGGCCGGTAAGGTCTTTGGAGCATGTCGAAGATCGAACAATACACGAGCCGCAGGCGACTGGCAAAGCACATGTTGAAGGTCGAAAGATTTGGAGCCACTCTCACCTCTGTGCGGTACCCTCATTCTTCGTCATGCATCATAGCCTTGATTGTCTGCCTGCTCGGAGGGTGTGCAATCGGCGACGACGTGGACGACCGCGAAGGGCCCTATGAGCCCGACTGGGAGTCGCTGAGCACGTATGAGGCGGCACCAGCGTGGTTCAGAGACGCCAAGTTCGGCATCTACCTCCATTGGGGCGTGCTGTCGGTGCCGGCCTTCGCCCACGACTGGTATCCGCGCACCATGCACATTGCAGACAGCCGGGAATATCAGCATCAGGTCGAGACCTATGGGCCGCTTTCTGAATTCGGCTATCACGACTTTGTCCCGAGGTTCACCGCCGAGCACTTTGACGCCGACGCGTGGGCCACGCTGTTCCAGCAGGCAGGTGCCCGGTTCGCCGGGCTTGTCGCTGAGCACCACGACGGCTTTTCGATGTGGGACAGCGACGTCAATCCCTGGAACGCTGCCGACCAGGGACCGCACAAAGATCTCGTTGGTGCGCTCGAACAAGCCATCCATAGCCGGGACATGCGGTTCGTCACGACGTTTCACATGGCACGCAACCTGCAAATCTACGCGGATCGTCCCGAGGCGAAGACCGACTCCAGCTACTTCCCCTACGAGGAAGGCATGGCGACCTCATCGGTAGATCCCGAACTGCGCATCCTCTATGGCAACATCCCGCCGGAGCAGTTCTACCAAAACTGGAATGCCAAGCTGAAGGAAGTGATCGACCACTATCACCCCGACCTGATCTACTTCGACGGGATGCTCGGCAAACTCCCCGAGGCGAACAAGCTGGACTTTCTTACCTACTATCTCAACAGTGCCCACCGGTGGGAACGAGATGTCGTGGTCACCCACAAAAATGGCGAACTGCCGGAGACCATCTCCGTCCCAGACTACGAAAAAGGGCGGATGGACGAGATCACGCCCGACCCATGGCTCACCGACGAGACCGTAAGCACGGGTAGTTGGAGTTACACCGACGACCTCAGCCTCAAGCCAGTGAGCGAGATCCTGCATGTGCTAATCGATGTCGTCAGCAAGAACGGCGTGCTTATGCTGAACATCTCGCCCCGCGCCGACGGCACCATCCCGCAGGACCAGCAAGATGTGCTGCGCACGCTGGGCGGCTGGCTCGCCGCGTACGGCGAGGCGATCTACGAAACGCGCCCCTGGACCGTCTACGGCGAAGGGCCTACGAAGCTGGAAAAGGGCGGCCACTTCCTCCCACGCGTTACCTACACATCGCAGGACATCCGGTACACGAAGAAAGGCGACACCCTCTACGCCATCGCCCTGGGATGGCCGGGCGCACAACAGGAAGTGCTATTCACAGCGCTGGCAAAGAATCGCTTGAACGGTAAGGACATCACCAACGTCTCCATGCTGGGAACGTCAGAAACCCTTGCATGGACATGGCGGGACGATGGCCTCGCCGTGACGACACCCGCCGAACCTGTTGACGAGATGGCCGTGGTGTTCAAGATCCAGACGACCGGCCTCGCGGATGAAAATTAACGCTAATGGTACGAGCATGCACAACTCGATAAAAACGTACGCTATCGTCCTCCTTTTCTTGGTCGCCTCTGGGGCTTGCCAAACGACACCGGAAGCCCACGAAGATCTAGATGAGGTCATTGCTGCTTCGTTCGATCAGGCCGCCGTCCAGTATCGGGCGATGGACCAGACGCTGCCGGATACCCTCTTCCCGAGGACGACCAATCCCGATGGCTCGTTGCAAACGAATACGTCCGAGTGGTGGACGAGCGGCTTCTTTCCCGGAAGCCTGTGGCTGTTGTACGAACGGACCGGCGATCCTTTCTGGCAAGAGCGAGCCATTGCGCGAACGCAAGCGGTGGAGCGCGAAAAGCTCAACACCAGTGATCACGATATCGGGTTCAAGGTGTTTAATAGCTTCGGCCACGGGTTGCGCCTGACGGGCGACAGCAGCTATGTCCCTATTATATTAACAGCGGCCCGAACCCTGACTACGCGCTTCGACGCTCAAGTTGGAGCCATCCGATCCTGGGGCACACACCCGGATACGACCCAGCCGTACCTCGTCATCATCGACAACATGATGAACCTGGAACTGCTCTTCTGGGCCACCAAGCAGACCGGCGATTCGACCTTCTTCAACATCGCCATCACCCATGCGGACACGACCCTCGCCAACCATTTCCGGCCCGACGGCAGCAGCTACCATGTGCTTGAATATGATCCACAAACCGGAGAGGTTTTGAAGAAGCGAACGGCCCAGGGCTACGCAGACGAATCGGCCTGGGCACGCGGGCAGGCGTGGGGCCTTTACGGCTACACGATGGCTTACCGAGAAACCGGCTTCCCACGCTACCTGGACCAGGCCCGGCGGATCGCCCACTTCATCCTCACGCATCCCAACCTCCCCGACGACAAAATTCCGTACTGGGACTTCGACGCACCAGACATCCCAAATACCTACCGGGATGCCTCAGCAGGAGCGATCACAGCGTCGGCCCTGTACGAGTTGAGCGGATTTGTCGATGATTCGCTACGCACGGCTTACCGGGATGCTGCAAAGACCATGCTGCGCAACCTGAGCGACGCGCCCTATCGCGCCGGGCCGGGCGAGAACAATAACTTTCTTCTCCAACATGGGGTGGGCAATATCCCCGCCCAGAGCGAAGTGGACGTGCCCCTGAGCTACGCCGACTACTACTACCTGGAGACACTCAAGCGTGCCTCAGATCTTTTGATTTAAATATCATGACCGATGCATGGTGCTGCTATGGCAATCCGGGCAATCCGGTTTGCAATGTTGCTTGCATGGCCTTTGCTGCTGGGCGGTCTGCTCCTGACCGGATGCGACACCGACGGGATGTCGGACACAGAGAAACCCGAACCCGACATCGTTGGGCAGGCAACCATCACCATTGATACGGGAGCGGATCGCGTTGCCATCAGTCCATACATCTATGGATCGAACCAGGACCGCGCCAGCGACACATGGACGGTCCGGCGCCTGGGCGGCAACCGGCTGACGGGCTACAACTGGGAGAACAACTTCTCCAACGCAGGCAACGACTTTCAGCATTTCAGCGACCGGTTCCTGCTCGTCGACGCGGGCATCCCCGACAGCGAGGCCGACGAGCCGGGCCGGGTGGTAACGTTCTTCCACGACCAGTCCCTCCAGATGGGGGCCAAATCGATTATCACGCTCCAGATGGCAGGCTATGTATCGCGAGACGACGATGGGGCGGTCCCTGCCGAGCAGACTGCCCCATCGTCCCGGTGGGTGCCCGTGGAGCCCCGCAAGAACGCGCCGTTCGACCTGATGCCAGACCTGACGGACGGCGTCGTCTACATGGATGAACTCGTTAACTTCCTCGTACAGCGCTACGGCGACGCTTTGTCCTCGAACGGGGTCCGCTGGTACAGCCTCGACAACGAGCCCGCCCTCTGGGCGCATACCCACCCGCGTATCCACCCCGACCCCGTCGGTGCCGCCGAACTGGTACAGCGCACCATCGACCTGGCCTCCGCTGTCAAGGACGTTGATCCGAACAGCGAGATCCTCGGACCCGCGCTCTACGGCTTTGCCGCCTACCTGAGCCTGCAGGATGCGCCGGACTGGAACCAGGTCAACCAGGGTTACACCTGGTTCATTGAGTATTACCTGGATCAACTGCGGCAGGCCGAGCAGACGACTGGCAGGCGGTTGGTGGATGTGCTCGATGTACACTGGTATCCTGAAGCCCGAGGCGACAACCGGATCACCGAGGATAATGCCACCACGCCTGCAGACGTGACGGCCCGCCTGCAGGCACCACGTACCCTGTGGGACCCAACCTATACCGAGACAAGCTGGATCGCCGACTGCTGTGGCACCTACCTGCCGATCCTCCCCACCCTCCAGCAGGCTATCGACAGGTATTATCCGGGGACGAAGCTCTCCATCACCGAATACAACTACGGCGGCGGCAACACCATCTCGGGCGGATTGGCCCAGGCCGACGTGCTCGGCGCGTACGGCAAAAACAACGTCTACATCGCCACGCTCTGGGGCATCCAGGCCAGCGACGCTTATACCTCGGCGGCCTACAAGCTCTACCGCAACTACAATGGAAGCGGTGCTACTTACGGCGACACCAGCGTCCGGGCCACCACCGACGACCGCGAAAACACATCCGTCTATGCCGCCATCGAAGGCAACAACACGACTACCCTGCATGTGATCCTGATCAACAAAAACCAGC
>DATGCC010000122.1:0-5293 GCA_035312345.1 Rhodothermales bacterium | reverse complement strand
ACTGCTGCATGGCATAGGCAACACGAGCAAGGTGTTCTTGGAGGCGTTCGTTCTCGCGCGTCACCGGAAGCATATCCTGGCTACGCCACCACCGCACGAGGTAGCTACCTGCCCCCGCCTGGATGGCTGCCGGGCGCAGCCGCCCCCTCGTCAAGCCGGTGGCCTGCAAGGCGTCTTCGGGCAGAATGAAAACCAGCGTCGCAAGATGATCGGCGAGGAGGTCCCACAGTGCTCCCGTTGGACGGGTGTCGAGGGCAGCGAGGAGGTTCAGGTAGGCATCAGCACCAAGCGAATAGCGGGCTGTATCGCCGCGCCGGTAGATGGCCCGCCCGAGCGCATCCGAGAGGTACATGTCGGCCAGTCCCTGGTCGAGCAACGCCCGGTAGCCGACTTCCCAAGTCGCGAGGGCCTGGTCGGGCTGCTCGTCGGCTTCATAGGCCCGGCCCAGCCAGTACGCCACCGTTCCGTGCTCGGGATGGGTGTAACCTGGCTGCGAGGCAAACAGCGGAGCCAGCAGCCCCACCGCCTCACCCGCCCGGTTTTGATCAAAGGCTTCCACACCTTGCACAAACGACATTGCCGGATCGACGGCATCTTGCGCTACAGCTACCTCCAGCAAGAACACAAACAGGAGGCCCCCGGCCAACGCTGCTATGCTTCGCTGCCCATCCATCTCTGCCCGATGCTTTTGTAGAAAGATATTGTTCGTGAAACGTAAAACGTGGTGCATGATGGTACAAGGTTCTTTCTGGCACCCTCACGCATCACGTTTCACGCATCACATCCTGTCATCGCGCGATGATCCTAGAAAAAGGGCAACATGCTCTTGTTCTCAACCAGCACGCGGTTCATGTTCACGTCGATCACCACCTGCTTCGTGTCGAAGTCGATGGAGAAGGTATCCATGCTCTGACGCGGGATGAAGGCCGGGATGAACGGTTGCCGGTCTTCGGCAGTGACGGCTCCGTTGAAGAGCGCTTCGTTTTCGTGAACGGGCCACTTGATGCCAAAGTCAGCGGCGCGGATACCCTCGGCCAGGAAGATCTCCTGCCGCATCAGGTAGACCAGTTCAAGTGCAGCATCCACTGAGTTTGCCGCATTGATCATGTCGGCATCCACCGACGTACCCGAAATGGTGGGCACGACAATCTCGGCATCGGCGTCGTTGCGGATCAGGGTCAAGTCCGTGCGGAAGTCATCCTGCGGGCTGGCCTTGATCTGCCAGCCTTCCGATGCCGGTCGCGAACCGGGGCGCGCATTGCTGCGCAGTTCGCTGGCGTCAACGAGGGTAAAGAGCGGGCGAGCATCTACCACATCCAGCAGCGAGACCAGCGTTTGTTGGGCACCGCCCACATCGCCATCAGCCAGTGAGCCCTGCGCTTTGATGAGATAGGCTTCTTCGATTTTGAAGATCGCAATGTCATCCTGATCGTCCCCCGTTTTGCGGAAGTCAGTGTACTTTGGATCCAGAAAGTCGAGGCGTGGGAGGGGTTGCAGGTCATCCGTTGATCGTTCGAACAGGGCGTCTTGCATGGTGTTGTCATCGCCCGCTACGTTGTTGGCTCCGTCATACTTAGCGTACCGTACGTAGTCGCCATTGCCATCGGCGGCGAGGGCGGCGTCGGCGGCAGCCACGGCGCTGGCTTTGTCATCCAGGTAGTAGTGGGCACGGGCTTTTGCCAGGTAATAGCTCACCTCTTTGTCGCCGCCCGTCGAAAGGCCGAGGGCTTCTTCAAACTCGGCCACGGCCCGTTGATACTGCTCTTCGCTACTCACGGGCGGGCCGTTGTCTTCCGCCGGCAGCATCTTGAAGTACATTCCTGACAGCAGATGCGCGAGGCCCTTGAAGAAATGAAACTCGGCCAGGTCGTCGTTGGTCGTGTTCTCATCGTTCTCAAGCACCTTGGTGAGTCCAAAGATCGCCGACTCGCGCAGATCCGCCAGGGCGAATTGCAGGTCTTCGATGCTCGGGTCCTGATCGGTGATAAAGGCGAGGGCGTCGTCGTTCAGGTAGAAGTTGTTGGTGTTGGCGTAGTTGTCCGTCGAGACCTCGGCGGGCACCACGATTTCGTTGTACACAATCGCGGTCTGCCGCTCCAGGCCGTTGCGCCACGGCCCCGCCACGGCAGGCAGGTCGAGGATTGAGCCTTCGGTCGTGTCGGGGTTGGTCACGTTGGACGGATCGAGCAGGTCACACCCCGCCCAGCCGAGTAACGCCACCAACAGCAGCGACAGGATAGCCGGATGTACCCGGCGCGTAGATGTATGGGTAGTACGCATGTTATCGTAGGAATTTGGCTTCTGGAGATAGGGTAAGCTCATGAAACGTGATGCGTGAAACGTGAGGGTGCTTTGCTAAGAGGATGTGCTGCCAGCACCCTCACGTTTCACGCATTCCAACCGGAACGAGAGGCAGGAGGTGCAAAATCATCACCTTCCGCCTTTCGAACCTAGAAGGTCGTTTTCACTGTCAGCGAGAAGGTGCGCGGGAGGGAGTCGGCCCCGTAGGCATAGCCGCCCACGTTCAGTGCACCTTGCCCTGCGCCCGTGTTCAAGCCCGACAGTTCTGGATCCATTGGCCCGGCCACCACGCCAAACGGGTTCTCGACGCTGGCGCGCAGTTCCAACCCACTGAGCAGGCTCTGCACGTAGCGCTCAGGAATCCGGTAGCCTACCGAGATCAGTCGCACTTTCAGGAAGTCTGAACTGGTGACCAGCACATCGCCCATCTGCGACGAACTGATCTCGCCATCCAGGAAGCGCTGCTTCCAGTCGCGGTCAGCCCACTCGGCAAAGTTCGGATCGATGTCGAGTTCGCCATAGACAGCGCGGTCATTGAGCAGGCGGTACCGCTCGGCCAGGTTGATGACGCTGCCGCCCCACTGGTAATCCGCCGACACCAGCACGTTGAGCCGGTTGAAGAACGTCGCGTTCAGGCCCAGCGAACCCCAATGGCTCGGCGTTGGGTTGCCCAGGAAGGCGTTGGACTCGAAAGCCCCGCCATCCTCAAAAGCCCCTGTAATCAGGTCGCCATTTTCATCGACCCGGTCGAGATGCACCCTGGTGCCGCGCAGGTAACCGACGGGCAATCCTTCTTTCACAAAGCGCCCGAGGAACGTAAATCCGAACAGGTTAAACTCCGGTGCCCCGCCCGTCGAGAGCACGAGGTTTTCGTTGTAGTTGATCGACCCGTTGAAGCGCAGGTCGAAATTACGGCTGCTCGCCAACTGCAACGTGGTGCTGATCTCATAGCCCTTGTTCTCGATCTCGCCGAGGTTGCGGAGCTGCGCGTTCTGGCCCGACGACGGGTTGAATGGCGCGTTGAAAAGGGCGTCTTCAGTGCGGGCATTGTAGTAGGTGAATTCAAAATTTGCCTTCCCATCAAACAGCGCGATGTCGCCGCCGAACTCGTAGGTGTAGGTTTTCTCCGGCTTCAAGGTCTCATCGCCCGGACGCCCGAAGCGGTACGAGAGGCCGTCCACAAACGGGTCGGGCGTGATGGTGCGCTCGTTCTCAAACGGGTCGGGGAATTTCCCGGCGACGCCGTAGTTGGCCCGCAGCTTCAGGTAGGAAACCACGTTGGCAGGCACAATGGAGCTAAAGAACGGCTCCGACGAGAGGGCATACGACCCGCCGACTTTCGGGTAGTACTGGATGCCCACTTCTTCGCCGAAGGCCGAGTTGCCATCGCCGCGCAGGCCGAATTCGAGGAAATAGCGATCCTTGTAACCAACATTCTCGGCCACGAAGAGACCGTAGTTGGCAACTGTCAGCAGGAAGTCATCGGCTGTCTGTGTGGCTCCCGTCGTCACCGAGCGCGAGCCGTCGGCGATAGAGGCGCCAGCAGCTTCGATCTGCTCATCCTCGTCGCGGAAGACCTGCCCGCCCAGCGTCGTCACGGTCGAGAGGTCGCCGAATTGCTTCTGATATTGCGTCGTGCCCTCGAAGGTGAGGCCAAGGAAGCGCCGGTCCACGCGGGTGATATCGCCTTCGTTGGCGGCATTCTCATCGGTGAAGCCACTCTGGATCAGCCACTGCGTCCAGTATAATTCGGTCTGGTTCGCCACACGGTAATCGACGCCTGCCGTGATGCCAGCCTTCCAGTTCGGGTTGATGGAAAACTCCAGCGCCTGCGACGTCTGGAAGCGTTTGACATCCTCTTGCCAGTCATAGAGTTCATCCTGGAGCCGCACCGAGTCGATGAAAGCTGCGGTGTCTTCGAAGAGATTGGCGTTGACTTCGTCGTAGAGCGTGACGAGTTCGCCGTTGACGATATCCCACTGATATCCGTGCTCCGTCTCGAAATACGGGCTGAAGGCGTTGGAGTTGAGCACGCGCCCGAACCGGTTGCTGGAGAAGCCGAACGAGCCGGTGTAACGCGTAGCCTCCGTTACTTTGGCCCCAACCGTCGTGCGCAGGTTATAGCGCACATCGCCCAGCCCGAATCGGTAGCTGTTGTCATCGGTCATGCTACCGGAGAAGCTATACGTCAGGTCGTTGGTGCCGCCACTGCCCGAGAGGCGATAGGTCTGGAGATGCCCCGTGCGGTACAACAACTTGTCGGTGGCCTGGAAGCGCTGGTAGTCGGTCGTGGCCATGCGAGCGCCCTGCGTCGTCTCGAAAGCAAAGGTGGTGCGACCCGGCAGGCCCTTCTTGGTGAAGATCTGAATGACGCCGTTGGCCGCGTCCGAGCCGTAGAGCGTCGTGGCGGCACCGCCCTTAATGAACTCGATCCGCTCAATGTTCTCGATGGGAATATCAGCGAGCGAACTGCTCTCGTTACCGCCCGTGCTGATGCCGAGCGAGGTGTCGCCGTTCAGGTTGTCCACCCGCACACCATCCACGTAGATAACCGGCGTGGTGTTGCTGTTGGCCGAAGTGATGCCACGCGCCCGCACAATGGATGAGGAGCCGGGCAGCCCCGAACTGAATCGCACCGCCGCGCTCGGCAAGGCTGACTGGAGCAACTGGTCGATCTGTTGCCCCGGCAGGCGGCTGAGTTGCTTTGCCGTGACAACCTCCACCGTGGTGGACAGCCGTCGGCTCTCGACGCCGGAGCCCTGCCCCGTTACCACGACCTCGTCCAGCCCGATCAGGTCTTCTTCGAGGGCGAAGTTTTGCGTCGTCTCCTGGTCGGTTACCACCGTCACGGTCGCCGTATTGCGACGAAAACCGAGGAACGACGCCGTGATCTGATACGTGCCCGGCGCTACGCCGGTGATGGTGTAGACACCATCGACATCGGTTGCGGCCCCCTTCAGGGTTTGCTCCAGCGCGACGTTCACGCCCGGCA
>DATGCC010000121.1:0-7028 GCA_035312345.1 Rhodothermales bacterium | reverse complement strand
CGTGCGCTCTACGACAGGATGCCGCCCTTCTTTAATCTGGAGGTCAACATCGCTGTGCACCTCGGGCCGCATGTAGCCACCACGATCTGCAATTTCGGCGAGGCTGCAAAAGCAATCCAGCATGGCCAGCAGCGAAGCGTTGAGTTGGAGCGTTGCCGTTTCCTCGGCCACCACGAGCCGCAGTTCATTGAACAACTCGCTTTCGAGGCTGGCGATTTTCTCTTCGGCGGTGAGGATTTTTTCCTCGTACTCTTTCAACTCCGGCGTGATGTAGCGCTCCGAATTGACCAACGTCTGCTTACGGATGAAGTCGTCCGGCACCTTGTCCTTATGCGCATTGGTTACCTCCAGGTAGTAGCCGAACACCTTGTTGAAGCCCACTTTGAGCGAGGTTATACCGGTGCGCTCGGCTTCCTGCTTCTGCATGCGCGCCACCCAGTCCTTGCCGGAGCGGGCCATCTTGCGGAGATCATCCAACTCTTCGTTGTAACCATCGCAGATAAGTCCTCCATCGGCAATGCTGGCAGGCGGCTCATCAATCAACGCCGCTTCGATGCGATCCACGATGTCCTGACAGAGGGCGAGGCTTTGGGTCAGCTTGCGCAAGGTATCACACGGCTCGTCCTCAAGTAAAACTTTAAGTACTGGGATTTGCTTGAGTGATAGCTTGAGGTGAACCATGTCTCGCGGCGTGGCACGGCCCGTGCAGACTTTCGCCGCCAGCCGCTCCAGGTCTCCCACCTCGCGCAATTCGGCCCGCAGGTTCTCGCGCAACCGCTTGGATCCGAACAGGGCTGCGACCGCGTCGAGCCGTTTGTTGATGTTGTCCACGTTGCGGAGTGGGCGTACCAGCCATTTGCGCAGCAGTCGCCCGCCCATCGGCGTGAGCGTCTCGTCAAGGATCTGAACCAACGTCCCCTCCTGCCCGCTACCCCGGATCGATGAGACGAGTTCGAGGTTGCGCTTCGTCTGCGGGTCGAGCGCCATGTAGTCATCGCTGGCGTAGCGCGTGAGGCGGTGGATGTGCGGCAGCCGCCCCTTCTGCGTCTCACCCAAATAATACAGCGCCGCCCCCGCCGCCACCACGCCCAGCTTCAGATCCTCTACGCCAAAGCCTTTCAGCGAGTGCGTCTTGAAATGCCGCAGCAGGGCCTCATAGGCAAAGTCATAGCCAAAGACCCAGTCTTCCTGCGGCGTGACGACGAACGACTGCTGCTTGATCACATCCAGTTTCTCGCGGCACCGCTTGTCGATCAGTACCTCGGCAGGCCCAATGGTTTGCAGGATCTCTTCCAGTTTTGCCACGGGCACTTCCGTCACCGAGAACTCGCCCGTGGAAGCATCCAGAAAAGAAAAACCTACCCAGTCCTTCTCGCTTCGCTCTGTGCCCCAGTGGATGGCGGCGAGGTAGTTGGCCCGCTTCGGACTCAGCAACTGGTCGTGAAAGGAAACGCCGGGCGTAACCACTTCTACAACGCCACGCTTGACGATCTTGCGCGCCATCTTGGGATCTTCCAACTGCTCACAGATTGCCACACGTAACCCGGCCTGTACGAGTTTAGGCAAATAGTTATCGAGCGCATGGTGCGGGAAGCCTGCCAGCGGCACCTCGCTTGCTGCGCCGTTGGAGCGTTTCGTGAGCGTGAGGCCGAGCAAGCCGCTGATCTGCTGTGCGTCCTCGCCAAAGGTTTCGTAGAAATCGCCCATGCGAAAGAGCAAGACGGCCTGCGGATGCCGCGCCTTGATCTTGTAATACTGCCGCATCAGCGGCGTCTCGCCCTTGTTCTTTTTCGTCGCTGCCTTACCCATCAATACTGTCTTCGATACATGATTCAGACATAACTCTCTCAACGGCACAAACCCGAAGGAGATTCCGTTTCTGAAAGAAATTGTGTGGGAGTGTGGGTGTTAGGGTGTTTGGGCGTGTGGGAGAAAGCCCCATCCTCCCATACCCCCATCCTCATTTTTCCCCGTATTGCTTCTTCAACTCGGCGATGACCGCAAAGCGAATGTCGCCATGCGACTCCACCTGCGTCATGCTGGGGTTGTTGAAGCTGAGATAGTTCAATCCGCTTTCGCGTCCACTTGCCAGGAAATCATTGATGGCGACGCGGTAGGTTTGGTCGGGATCAATAGGGTTGCCATCTACTTTCCACGCTCCATCCTCCCACACCACACCGGCATGCTGCAAAAACCCACCGGAGCCTTTGTTGTCAACGCCCTGTGTGAGTGTGCTGTCGAGCAGGCTGCCTTTCATGTCGGCGATCAGGATGTCACCACCAAAGGGGAGGATCCGGATGACGTCGTACTCAATGAGCGTGCCCGGCGGCAACACATCGTCGATGCGGATGGAGCCGCTGTTGTAGATGGAGACATCGGCATCGGAGGCGGCGCTCAACATGGCCTGGGCGATGAGATCCGTTAGCCTGGTCGATTCGTTGCGGACGCTGCTCTCGCGTCCATCCATGGGCTCCGTCAGGGTGACGACGGGCTGCCCCGGTTTGAGGCCCTGCTCCCGGAAACCGGCAAACGCAATATCTACCCATTTGTCTACGACCTGCGCGGTGGCAGGATCGTCTTGGATGGCATCTGTAATGAGCTTGATGTCCGATGCAACTTCCAGTTTCTTGGTCACGGGGTCGAACGTGAGCCGGTGAATGTACACTGTGCGTGCGTTGGCGTCGGCTTTTGTGATTGGCGTGAGATCCGGACCGCGCAGCACCTGAATGTTCTCGTGCTCGTGCCCTCCCATGATCAGGTCCAACTCTGGCACCTCCGCTGCCAGTTCTTCGTCCTGGTCAATGGCAAGATGGGTTAATGCGATCTGCGCATCCGTGCGATTCGCGAGATCGTCCACCAGTTGCTTGATAGTTGCGAGGGGATCGGAGTAACGGACGTACTCCTTCTGGTTACTGTCCAGCGTCGATCCGACCAGTGCCATGCGCAGCGTGTCGCCGGGTTGGCCCGGAAATTTCAGGATGTAGTGCGTCGCGGTAGAGGGAAAAAGATGGCCGTTTTCGTCAGTGATGTTACTCGCGAGGTATTCAAACGCTGACTCCTCAATGCGCTGATAAAACGATTCACGGTCCACGTCGAATTCGTGGTTGCCATAAGCCGCATAATCAAGACCCAGTTCGTTGAGGACGGCGACCATCTGCTTGCCAGCGAGGCGTTCGCCATCCACCTGTGCAGTGCCCAGGGCCGACGGGCTATAAAAGTCTCCTGCAATAACGGTGATGGTGTTCGGGTTTTCGGCCAGCAGCTGGTCGCGCACCGTCGCCACGCGGGCCAGCCCACCACGCTTGCCACCTTCCACGGGCGTGATTTCATAGACATCGTTCATCTGCAAGATCGTCACTTCAATGGTGCGATCTGAGGCCATCTCGGCCTGTGCCGGGGCCAGTGTCGTTTCCACACGGGCACCGCTGCACCCGGCGAATAAAAGAATCAGTGTGGTGATGAATAGTGTTCGTCTCATGGGGATTTGGGGGAATTTGCGATTTTCGATTTACGAAGGTCGATACCAATCTCCGCAATCCGTACTGCTAATTCCGAATTCGACAATCGACCTTCGCCCTTCACGATAGGGCACACGATTTCAAAAATCTAGTTGCGTGCCACACAGGAACGGGGCATCTTCCCTGCTGTACCACCCTCGCCCTTGCATTGCGGACCAGCCAGACAAGATGAATATGGAATTTTTGTCCCCGACGACGACTGATGAAACCCCGACCCTGGCCGCCTCTCAGGGCCTCATCTCGCTGCTACCGTTTCTTTACATCGCCTGGGCCGATGGCATCCTCACCCCTACCGAGCGCAACGACATCCGGGCCAACCTGGAGCAGCAAAACTGGCTCAGCGAGGCGGACAAAGCAACCCTCCGAGGCTGGCTCGACCCACTCCTCCCGCCCACCGCCACACAGTATTACAGTTGGATCCGCGCTATCCGGACGGCGGCCCGCCATATTCCCGATGCAACCAACTTTTCGCTGGCAAAACTCGGGGTCGCGTTGACGAAATTTGCAGAGGACGGCGGCGAGGGCACATTCTCGTCGCCAGAAGCCCTGCGTGCGCTGGAAGACCTTGAAGCCGTATTAGGGATCGTCGGGCCCGAAGTGACGCGGGACTTGCTGGAGGTCCGGCCCGAGACACCCGATGAGGATGAAGCCGCTCCGGCCTTCGATGTGGCGGCGATGAAAAGTGTGCTGGATGGGCCCTACGAATCTTTCCGCGACGAGATCCGCACGCTGCTGCGCGACCCCGTTTTTTGGTACCGCCCCGACCTCAGCACCCCGGCCTATCGCGAGCAGGTTTTCGGGTGGCTGAAAATCCTGGCGGACTACGGTCTCGGCGCGCTGGCCTACCCGGAATCAGTTGGCGGTGGCGGGAGCATGGAGAAGTTCATCGTGGCCTTCGAAACACTGGCGTACCACGACCTGAGCCTCGTTATAAAATACGGTGTGCAGTTTGGTCTGTTTGGTGGGAGCATCCAGCAACTCGGCACCACGCGGCATCACCAGGCCTATCTGCCCCAGGTCGGAGCGGCAGAACTGCCTGGGTGCTTTGCAATGAGCGAGTTGGGGCACGGCTCCAACGTCCGCGAACTGCTCACTACGGCCACCTACGACCCTGAGACGGAAGGATTCGTCATCCACACGCCATCCGATTATGCGCGTAAGGAGTGGATCGGCAACGCCGCGCGGCACGGACGGCTGGCGACGGTTTTTGCGCAACTGATCATCGGCGAACAGCACTACGGCGTGCATGCCTTCCTGGTACCCCTCCGTGATGAAGAGGGCAACGTGCTGCCGGATGTCCGCATCGAAGACTGTGGCGAGAAAATGGGCCTGAACGGCGTCGACAACGGGCGGATCTGGTTCAACAAAGCCTGGATCCCTCGCTCCGATTTGCTCGACCGCTTTGCCACCGTCCACCCCGATGGGACGTACGAAAGCCCCATTCCGAGTTCATCCAAGCGCTTTTTCACGATGCTCGGTACGCTCGTCGGCGGACGCATCAGCGTGGCAGCAGCGGGCCTGAGTGCGGCAAAATCGGGGCTAACAATTGCGATCCGCTATGGCAACCGGCGACGGCAGTTTGGCCCCAGGGACGCGCCTGAGACACCGATCTTGGACTACCGGACGCACCAGCGCCGGCTCTTCCCTCCCCTCGCCAACGCCTACGCCCTCTCCTTCGCCCTCGCGGAGGTGCGCCATCGCTTCGCCACCCGGCAGCCCGACGAAGACACCCGCGAAATCGAAGGGCTGGCTTCAGGCCTCAAGGTGTTCAGTTCATGGAACACCACGGCCACGCTTCAGACCGTCCGCGAAGCCTGTGGCGGGCAGGGCTACCTGCGCATCAACCGTATTCCCGATCTGAAAGCTGACACCGATGTATTTACGACGTTCGAGGGCGACAACACGGTACTGATGTTGCAGGTGGCGAAGGGCCTGCTGACGGAGTTCAGGCAGGAATTCAGCGACATCAACTTCTTCGGCCTTGTCAAATACGTGACGGACAAGGCGGCGTTGGCGCTGAAGGAGCAAAACCCTATCATCGTCCGCAACACCGACGAGGCGCACCTGCGCGACCCGGAGTTTCAGCGTTCTGCGTTCCGCTACCGCGAGCAGTGGCAACTACAGTCCGTCGCCAAGCGGCTCAAGAAGCGCATCGCGGGCGGCATGGATTCCTACGACGCATTCATCGATGTGCAGAACCAGCTCGTCGCGTTAGCGCAGGCGTCGGTAGAGCGCGTCATCCTAGAGCATTTCATCAACGGCGTGCAAGCCACTGAGAACGAAAGTCTCCGCCCGGTGCTAAAACTGCTGTGCGACCTGTTCGCCCTCCACCACCTCGACAAGGAGCGGGGCTGGTTTCAGGCACATGGCTATTTGGAGTCTGCCAAGGCCCGCGCCATTCACTACCAGATCGACCGCCTCTGCGCCGAGATCCGTCCCCACGCCGGTGCCCTCGTCGATGCCTTTGCTATTCCTGATGAACTGCTAGCCGCACCGATTGGGGTGAAAAAAAAGGAGTAATAAAGACGTTGCTATTATGACACAATGTCGTTTTTTGTGCAAGGCAATTTCCAGTAACTGCCTGTGCCAACAAGCACTTGCATAAAACAGGTCAGTATAATAGGACATTGCATCCTGTTATAACGGGACTGTGTGTCGGTTAGAAACGGTATGGTAAGTCAGTTGATAGTCAAATGTGAGTGCATTTTCGTCCAGCAGCACATGCCTTTCGAGGTTCGTCGCAGCGCCCTGAACGTAGCAAGGAAGTACTCTTGGGGTGCACTTGGGGCCGAGAAACCGAGCTGGAAGGCAGGGTAGCGGACGTTGATGGGTGAAAAGGAGCCGCGTGCAAGCCCAAATCATCATATCAAACAGTTTCTTACCCATTAGTTATACCACTATGCCTAGCTGGGGTGCTGATCCGAACCACGAAAGGGAAGATACCATGAAGGCATTTGCTGATGGAATTAGGTACAACGTGGCGGTGGAGAATCAGTGTTCGCGCCTCAAGAAAGAAACCGCGCTTTGGCAGTACCTGGGTCCAGTTTTGCGTTCATTGAGCAATGCCCTTGATCCTCAAGGTGGGCGTTGGATTGCCGTTCGGACGACGGATGCTTCTTAAACGAATTGGGTAGTGAGTAGAAGAGCCAGAAAAGCAGAAACCGCTTGTCAGTGTTTTATGGTTGTTCAAGCGTTAGCGATTCCATAGTTTGCTTAAGTTGACGGCTGATCCCTACCTATTCTGCCGAACACTTCTAGTCCATGCCTTCACCATATCGTCTGTCGTGCCTCGTATTTCTCCTCCTGCTGGCATCCACACCCGCTACGGCACAATATCCACATCGCGCCATCAATCCAGACCTGTTGCAGCTACCGTGGTCGGCGCAGTGGATTGCGCATCCGACAGCATCAGGTACAGACTTTGGCGTCTTTCACTTCCGCCGCACGTTTGACCAGGCAACCCTGCCCGACAGCTTCGTCGTCCACGTCTCGGCAGACAATCGGTACCGG
>DATGCC010000120.1:0-3618 GCA_035312345.1 Rhodothermales bacterium | reverse complement strand
TCGCCCGGCACCACGATGGGTCGGTTGAACGCTACAGATTCGAAGACCGGCCCTTCTGTGGTATCGACCAGCGCCATCGCCGCCTGTGCCATGGCCTCCAGCCCCACCACGGCGGGCAGCAGCCGCTCGCCCTGTACCTGGTGGTCGTTCAGATACGGATCGGTATCGACCGAAAGCCGCGCCTCGACGATCAGTTCGACGCCGGGCACATGGCGACGTGGGGCTTCCAGGAAGCGCCACAGAGGCAGGGGCTGTTCCTCGAAATGCAGGGTCGGCATCTCTCCAAAGCGCCCGGTCACCACCACGGCCGTTTCTGTCAAAGGTTGGCTGAGGAGCTGTCGCAGGATTGCCAGTCCCTGTTCCGGCGGGATGGGGATGATGCCGCGCTGCCGCAGGGCATCAATACTGCCAAGCCGGGCCCCCATCCCTACCTCGCTCCAGATGGACCATTCGATGGTGAGGCATCGGCACGCGGGATGTGCCTGCTGATACCCGTCCACCAGCTGCCGCAGTTGTTCGTTGGCGAGGGCATAGTGGGCCTCGCCCGGCAACCCCATCCGTCCGATAATGGATCCGAAGGCCACCAGCAAACGCAGGTGCTGCGGATCGAGCACATCGAGCAGGTGCCGCAATCCATCCACTTTGGGGGCCAGCGTCTCCTGTAGCGCCCTTTCATCCATTGTACCCAGACGCTGGGGCACATTACGAGCAGCCCCGTGGATGACGGCCGTGATCGTTCCGATTTCATCCGTAATCTCGCCCAGCGCGGTGCGGACCGCCTCGGCGTCGGTGATGTCGAGGGCGAGGTAGCGAGCGTCGAGGCCCGCGTCGGTCATGCGGGCGAGGGTGGCTGCAAGTTCGTCATCCTCGGAAGCCTGCGACCGGCCTACCAACACCAGCCGGACACCGGTAGCCTGGGCCAGATCGAACGCGCACGCCGCCGTAATGCCTTTGCCGCCACCCGTGACGAGCAGCACATCCTCCGGGCCAAGCGGCAGATCGCGGGCCTCCTCGCTCATCGGCAACAGGCGCAACCTCGGCACACGCCGTATGCCTTCGGCATCATACCCTACTTCGGTAAATCCAGTCGCCGCCTGCGCTTCAGCTACTACCCAGGCAACCGCACCGGGATGATCCAGAGGTACATCCACAATGCAGGTGGTAACCTGCGAAAGTTCGAGATGCACCGTCCGTGCGAAAGCCGCCACGCCCGCGCCCTCTTGCACCAGAACAAACCGGCACGGCTCTGTTTCATCCATCACTGCACGTGCTCCTTCCAACAAACAGGACAGATGATTTTCGGTGCATCCCGGTGGCAGCGCCACTACCACGCCGCGCCCGGCAACGTCGGCCCGAAACGCCTTGTGCAGCCCTTCGCGTAGCGGATGATCGGGCGGTGTAATGACGTGCCAGGCGCCAGCCTGTCCATGTGCCTGAACAGGCGGACGGGGTTGCTCGACCTGCACGACGGTGAAGGGCCGAATCCATGCTTCGATGCCCGTCAGGGGCGGCGCAGGGAGCCGGGCCGGAATCCGTTCTTCGAGCCGTACCCGCTCGTCTAGGACGGCCGCTACATCGGCCAGGGTGGCATCGGCATAGCTCGTCGGCGCTGCCGAGGGAGCCAGCTTGAGGTGCCGCGTTGCTTCGACCAGCAATTCGCTAACCGTAATCGAGTTGAGGTGGAGATCGCTCAGGAGATGATCTTCCTCACGCACGGCGTCCAGCGGGAGTTCGGCGCGGGCCGCCACCAGTTGACGCACCAGATCGAGCGTCGAAGCCGCCTTCAGCGGAGGCCGGTCCGGTTCCTGCCCATTGGTAGTTTTATGGCTCACTGCCGCCTTGGCGATCTGCAAATCGGGATCGGAGGCCGGTGCCTGCTCGCAGGGACTCGCCAAAAACTGCGGCTGCCCATCGAGGCTGAAGGGACGGGTAAAGCGACCTTCGAACAACGCCCTCGCATCCATAGCGGCTCCGGCAGCAAAGGCAGCACCGACAGCCTGCAACAGCCCCCGCAGCAAAGGGCCACCAACAGCCGTCGCCACCGTGGGCGCTTCGATAAAGGTATTCGCGAGGCTACTCAAGACCCGGCCCGACCCTACCTCGATCCAGAGATCCACGTCCGGTGCGGCGGCGGTGACGGCTTCGGTGAACCGCACGGGGGCCGTTACCTGCTGCACGAGCAAGGTCTTGAGATCGTCGTCGCTGCCGAGCGGTGCGCCGGTAATGGTAGAGACCACCTTGCGCTGCAACGGGGCGAGCGCAGTGTCGGCGAGATAGATAGCGAGCGGTTCGGCGGCGGCGGCGACCAGGTCCGAGTGAAAAGCGTGCGACACCCGCAGCATCCGGGCTTCTACCTGCCGGGCACGGGCACGAACTACGACAGCATCTACCGCCGCTTCTTCGCCGGAGATGACCGTCTGGCGCGGTCCATTCAGCCCGGCAATGACGACAGGTGTTTCGCCGATGAGGGCACGGACCGTCTCTTCGTCAGCGGACAGGCCCGCCATCGCGCCGGTTGGGGTGCCGAGGTCCGCCATGGCGCGGCCCCGTACCGTAGCCAGCCGCAGCACTGCCTGCACATCGAATACCCCCCCCCAATGGAGTGCAGTGAGTTCGCCGAGACTATGCCCGACCGCCGTAGAGGCCGTCACGCCGCAGTGCAGCAATACCCGCAGGGCCGCCACAGAGGCCGCTACGATAGCTGGCTGGGCAATGTCAGTGGCTACTTCTTCTTTGGTCTGCGGAAGATCGGCTGCCGCATAGACAGCGCGTGCCGCTGCAAACCGACGCGCCAGGGCACCACCGTGACTCGCGGTGGGCGATCCCTGCCCCGGAAACAGAAAACCGATCCGGGCAGCCGCCGGAGCCACGCCGAGGTACACCCCCACGTCAAACCGGGTGGCGGCTTCCTTTTCGAGCCACGCAGCGAGGGTTTTCAGCCGCTCGGTGAGTTCAGAGGCCGTCGCCGCGACCACGGCGGCACGAACCGTACGTATCGTCAGACGGGCAGCCAGGGTCGCCGCCAGATCCCCCAGTTCGGCGAGCGAAAGGTGGGGAGCCAGCGTCAACAGGTGCTCGATTTGCTGGTGCAGACCCTGTATGTCAGTGGCACCGAGCAGAAACAGTTCGGCATCCTGCGGCGAGGTCAACAACCGGTGGACATACGGCGACAGGTCCGCCTCGCGATGGGGCGCGGCTCCTTCCAGCACCACATGGGTGTTGATGCCGCCGAAGCCCATCGCGCTGACCCCGGCTCGAAGCGGCGCGTCCTTCGGCCAGGGTTCTCCTTCTGGCACGATACGCAACGCAGGAGCCTTACCGGTCAATTCGGAATGTGGCCGCTCGCACCCCGTTGTGGGGGGCAGGATCTGGTGATGGAGCGCCAGCGCGGCCTTGAGTAAACCGGCCATCCCAGCAGCGGCTTTCGTATGACCAATGTTGGCCTTCACTGAGCCTATGGCGGCAGGCGACGCCTCTCCCCCAGCATCCCGGCGGGCCTGAGAGAGCACCCGCAATTCCACCGCATCGCCGACGCTCGTGCCGGTGCCGTGACCCTCGAACAGGGCAACGGTTTCTGGCCCAACGTTGGCTTTTTGATAGGCCCGGCGCAATGCGATG
>DATGCC010000119.1:0-6781 GCA_035312345.1 Rhodothermales bacterium | reverse complement strand
CCGATAGCCGTCGTCAGGCATGTCAAAAAGGTGGCCAGCCCCACCGTGCGGATCATTTCTACAAGGGCCGCTTCGGCGTCGCCGAGGGTCTGGTACTGGTCGATGAACTTGGTACAGAGGTGGATTACATTCGCCATGCCGATAATCACCAGCAGTGCTGGCAGCACCGACGAGACGATGTTGAGCCGCTGATCGAAAAGGGCCATCAGGCCGAGCGTCCACAGGATGCCGAGACCCACGATAAAGGTCGGCAAGATGACGGCGCGCCAACTACCAAACGTCAGGAAGAGGACGACGAGTGAGATGAGCAGCGCTAGCAGCGTGAAGAGCGGCGCTTCGCGGGTGATGCGCTGGGCATAGGCCGTGCGCAGATAGGGGAATCCGGCCAGCGCCACTTCGCCGGGCAGGTGCTGCGCTGCTGCTTCAATGTGGTTGACCAGGGCGATGCGCTCCGGCGTATTGTTGAACGCACTTTCGATCTTCACCAGCATCGCCGTGGTGGTGCTGTCGTCGGCGAGGAGCAGCCCGTGAAGAAACGGCTGTCCCTGAATACGTTGGCGCAGGGTTCGTGCGGGCAGGTCATGAACGTAGAGGGGACGGGCAGTCATGCCGGTGCTGTCGCGCACGAGATATGGCACATTTGCCAGGCTCAGCACCCGTTCTACGCCTTCCTGCGCGGCGATGTCCTGGTTCAGCGAATCCAGCGCTTGCAGAAAAGAAGGGGCGTACGGATCAACATCGCGGAAGACGAGATAGAGCACCGTCTGGCTCTCCCCAAAAATTTTCTTGGCCCGCTCGAAATCCTGGTAGACCTTGGAGTCCGTCGATACAAACTGGCCAGCGGTGTGATCGCTTTTGATCTGTGTGGCAAAATAGCCCAGGATTAGCGTGATGGCACCTATCGCCAAAAGGATAGGGCGGCGGTGACGCAGGATCCAGTGCGCGAGGCGGCTCCAGAAAGACAGCATGCAATACTACCGGGAGTGGGGGAACAAGCAAAATGAACGTACTGAAATAAACACGCCTTTCAAAACCGATGAACGGACACCAGGATACACTTTCTCTATAAAATCTCGCCGAAATATAGCCGCTTTGCAGCATTCAACCCTGGATACATGTAGACTGTCGCTTCTTTGTATAGAAGGCAGCCGTGGCCTGGTGGGCAGATAAAGTGCTTGCCATGTCGGTTGCTTCTCCGTATCGTTGCAGGGTTTTTTAGTCTGGGATTTGTTGTTATGCCTGCTGACTCATTGCTTCCCGAGCGGCCTGAACTGCCGCCGTTTATCAAGCCGTACTTGCAGACGCTCGACCGGATGCAGCAGCGTGAGGCGTTGCAGCCCGAGCAGCATACGGCGTGGGCAAGGCGGTTGCTGGAGACGCGCTACGGCCTGGCAAATCGGGCTGCCGAAGCGGCTTTCGCACACGGAGCCCTCGGCTTGCTGGCCGGGCACTCCCATTACGCCGACGGCTATGCCGTGCTGATGCCTTTGGAGCAAGGCACCGCTGTGGCCGTCCAAATTCGGGAAGACGATCAGGTGCAGATCAGCTTTGAAGGGGACGAGACGCGCTGGGTGATGGACGTGGCCGAAAAGGAAAACCAGCCGGTGTGGGTGCGTGTCGCCATGCAGGTCGTGCAGCATCTGGCTCCCGGGCAAGGGCTAGATGTCGCGGTCGTTAGCACTATGCCGCCTGGCTGCATGGATGCGTACCTGGCCGCGCTCACCATGGCGACGACGCGGGCGTTGCAGGCTTTGCTGGCGCTGCCTGACAGCACGAGGGACCTGTTGCCTGCGTTGTGCCATATCATTGCTTCCAGCACCACGTTGCCGTTCAGCAAAGCTTTTTTGATGGCATCGGAAGCGGAAACGGCCCAGCAATTTGTGCTGGCCGACACTTCGACCGATGAGCACATGCCGCTGGAAGCCCCCTCCCCCAAAGTGCTGGGCTGGGGGTTGGTCGATGTGGGAACGGGCCAGCGATCCGATGTAGCCCTCCATCAGAAGCGCCGGGACCGCGCCGAGCAGACGCTGGTGGCGCTTCGGGAAAAAGGCTTTCCTGACCTGGTGTCGTTGCAACAGTTGGAGCATCGCGACCTGGAGCGGGCCTTGCAGGTGCTGCCGCGTCGCCTCAAGCCCGTGCTGCGCCATCTGGTTACGGAAAACCGACGCGTGCAGAAACTGGTCGTCGCCGCCCGCCGTAGAGACTGGCAACTCTTCGGCGCGATGCTGCTGATGTCCCACGCCTCCTTGCGGGATGACTGGGGGCAGACCAACGAGGAGGTCGATCTCGTGGTGGAACAGGTCGAAGCGATGAGTCTGGAGGGGATGTACGGCGCGTGTGCCACCGGGCGCGGCGGCTGCGTGCTCGTGCTGGGCAAACCGTTTGTTGTGCCCGCCTGCCTCGATCGCATCGAAGCCACCTTCGAGCGTCGCTTTGGGCGCAAGCCGGGGATGATGGTGGTGTAAGGGATTGGGGGTTTGCGATTGTCGATTGAAAAAGATCGAGTATAGCAAATCTTGTCTTTTTCTATCTTTTACCCTCACGTCTTTCGATCATTCTCAACTTCTTATCGTCATCAACCGTACTTCGACATTCGTAAATCGTATTTTCCCGATTTGCCAGACCGAACTTTCCAAGCCAAACACAAAACGAGTGCATGAACCAGTTTGATCTCGCGGTTGTCAACGAACGCATTACCCAGGAGAGCGCTTTTGTCGATGACCTGATGGCCGAGATAGGCCGTGTGGTAGTCGGGCAACGCTACATGGTCGAGCGCCTGCTGATTGGATTGCTCGGGGCCGGGCATGTGTTGCTCGAAGGTGTGCCGGGGCTGGCAAAGACGCTGACCGTCAGCTCGCTGGCCGGAGCCATCGGGACGCGGTTTCAGCGCATCCAGTTTACGCCTGATTTGCTGCCTGCCGACCTGCTCGGCACGCTCATCTACAACCAGAACGAAGGCAGCTTCAGCATCAAAAAAGGGCCGATCTTCGCCAATATTATCCTGGCCGACGAGATCAACCGCTCGCCTGCCAAAGTGCAGAGTGCTCTGCTCGAAAGCATGCAGGAGCGGCAGGTCACCATCGGCGAGACGACGTTTCCGCTCGAAGAGCCCTTCCTGGTGCTGGCGACGCAAAACCCGATTGAACAGGAGGGCACCTATCCACTACCCGAAGCGCAGGTGGACCGCTTTATGATGAAGATTAAGGTGGGCTACCCGACGCGCGACGAGGAACTGGAAATCATGCGGCGCATGGCGCGTACGGGGGAGAAAGTCGAGGTCGGAACCGTCGTCACGCCCGAGCAGATTCTCTCGGCCCGTGCCGTCCTCAACGATCTCTACATCGATGAGCGCGTGGAGCAATACATCGTCGATCTAGTGGTGGCAACACGCGAGCCAGGTCGCTACCGCCTCGTCGAACTCGACCCGCTCATCGACTTTGGCGCGTCGCCGCGTGCGACGATCAACCTGAACCTGGCCGCGCGGGCGCACGCCTTCCTGGAACACCGCGCCTACGTCACGCCCGAAGATGTGCGCTCCATCGCCCTCGACGTGCTGCGCCACCGCATCGCCATCACCTACGAGGCTGAAGCCGAAGAGCTCGCCAGCGAGGACATCATCCAGCGCGTGCTCGAAACCGTCGAAGTCCCGTAAGAATGTTACAGGTTTCAGGTTGGTGATGGAATAACCTGAAACCCGGAACGTGAAACCACTCTTTTTATGGATCGGAAGCCGAAAATATTCAGGAAGGAGTCGATCTCGGTCGATTTTATGGTGCAGCAGTTGCGCGACACGGTGGGTGTGCCTGTAGAGGCGGTCAACAAAGTGGATGCCACGAAGCGCCAGGTGACCGAGAGCAACCTCCACCGGCCTGGTCTTGCGCTGGCGGGCTACATCGAGTTGTTTACCTACCAGCGCGTGCAGATCCTTGGCAATACCGAGACGCAGTACCTGAGTCACCTCAACGATGCGTCTCGCCTGAAGGCGTTCGACAACCTGCTCCAGTTCGCGCTGCCTTGCATTATCCTCACCGAAAGCAACCAGCTATCGCCCGAACTGGTGCAGCGAGCGACGGCAGCCGACATACCGATCTTCACCACGCCCATGCCCTCGACGCAGTTCACCGCGGTGCTGCGCGACTTTCTGCACGATCAGTTTGCGCCGCAGCAAACCATCCATGGCTCGCTCGTGGATGTGTATGGCATTGGGCTCATGCTGATGGGCAAGGCAGGCATCGGCAAAAGCGAGGTGGCGCTCGATCTGGTAGAACGTGGGCACCGGCTCGTCGCCGACGATGTGGTCATCGTTACCAAGAAAGAGGAAACGGTGCTCATGGGGTCGGGCACGGACCTCGTCCAGCATTTCATGGAGGTGCGCGGTCTCGGGCTGGTAGACATCCGCGCCATGTTTGGCATCCGCGCCATCCGCTTTCAGAAGCGTGTTGAAGTGGTCGTCAACATGCAACTCTGGGATGATGAGGAGGAGTACACGCGGCTTGGTATGGTCGAGAAGAGCTTTGACATCATGGGGGTCCCGTTGCCGATGGTGAAAGTGCCCATTACACCGGGTAAAAACATCACCGTCATTTGTGAGGTGATCGCCATGAATCATCTGCTGCGGCATTACGGTTACGACCCCGCCGAAGTGTTCGCCAAACGACTCGCCGAGCAGATCAGCAGCAAAGGCTCGTCCGTTCCGGCGCGCGGCATTGAGTACTTCGAACACGATTACGAGTAGCAATAGATTGCCCTCCGGCAATTCGTCATTTTTTTGCGAGGAATCTGAGACGCGGATTTAAAGCAGCAGGCGGCAAGCCGATGATAGAGGAAGACCGCTTTTGCGGCATTTTGTCATAAAACGGCTGCTTTTGAAAGGGAGCCTGTTGACAGACCCTGGGTCTTCGGCTATATTCAAGACCCATTGATAAAACCCTTTTCACAGAACCTTTCATCCAGTGCTCATGTGGAAAGGGTCTTTTATGCAAGGCGGTCGCCCGCAAACATGCTGCATCCCCACCACTCCGCTGTCTGGCCCCACCCTCTGGAAGCGGATGTTTTACGCTGACTAACCTCTGCTCTATGTCCCAGAATCGATATTACCACTACGACCACGAGACGTGTTCTTTCGTCGAGGTAAAGCCCAGCTCTCGGAAAGTGTATGTGCAGTATTCGGCCATGGCGGTCGGTGCCCTGATGCTGGCGTTGGTGCTCGCGATGGGGCTGGACCAGATGACGAACTCGCCCGAGGAACTGGCACTGGAAGCCGAGAACGAAGCCCTGCAGGAACAGCTTCAGTACACCCGCGAGCGCATCGAAGGCGTATCGGCCCAACTCGAAGCCCTCTCGGAATCGGACCAGAAAATCTATCGCAAGCTGCTTCAGGCAGATCCCATTCCTGAAGATGTACGTCAGATGGGCGTTGGTGGTACCGATCCCTATGCCAAGTTCAGCCGGTTCAGTACGCCGACCGCCGATCTGCTGCGGGAGACCACCAACAAACTCGACGAGATTGAGCGGCAGATCAACCTGCAGACTGCCAGCTACCGCGAACTGACGCAGGCAGTAGGGGAGCAGGAACTCTGGCTGGCACAGATGCCCGCGATTCTGCCCGCCAATGGCAAAGTGATTTCTGGCTTCGGCATGCGCCACCATCCGATTTTGAAAATTACCCGCATGCACAAAGGGGTCGATATCCTCGTCGGTACGGGTACGCCGGTCTATGCCACCGGCGATGGCGTGGTCACCCGCGCTGGACGCACATCTGGGTACGGCATCAACGTGGTGCTTCAGCATCCGAAGGCGGGCTACGAAACGCTCTACGCCCATCTTTCCAAGATCCCCAAAGGCATCAAGGAGGGCACCCGCGTTAAAAGGGGGGACCTCATCGGCCTCAGCGGTAACACGGGCCTGTCCAAGTCACCGCACCTGCATTACGAAGTCCACGACCTGAGTGGACGCGGTCTGAATCCCATCTATTTCTTCGCGCCGAGCATGACGCCCCGTCAGTTCAAAGAGTTGCAGCGGGCTTCTGAGAACTCAACCGTTTCGCTTGACTAACCTGATACACCTTGCTGAAAATGACGCGGGTTTCTCTTTTTGGGGAACCCGCGTTTTCTTTGGGCGAAGAAAGAGAAACCGGGTAGCCACATGTCGAGCACGTTCTTCTCGAAGCCTTCTCAAAGCGGCTTGCTTTTCTCAGGTAGACGTGCTATCGTGCCTGCCATCGCGCTATGCACAAGCGCACTACCACTTTCGTTGCACGAACACGTTTGAGTCAACATCATGGGTTATTGGACGCTAGAACTGGCCTCGCACCTGGAAGACGCCCCCTGGCCCGCAACCCAGGACGAACTTATCGACTATGCGGAGCGTACAGGAGCGCCCCTGGAAGTCGTTGAAAACCTGCGCGATCTGGAAGACGAGGGGGAACCTTACGAAAGCATTGAGGAGATATGGCCGGACTTTCCTACGGCCGACGAAGACTTTTATTACGAGGACGAGTAACGCCTCGGCAGGAAAACAGGGTGCGGCATACGAACACCTGCTTTTCTATGCATAAGGGCCTTTTGTGCGCGATGAGCAGGCTGTCGCTCTTGGAAAGACTATTGCTTAGGGCAAGGCGTGGGCCTATGGGTTCACGCCTTCTTTGTTTGCTATTGCTGCTGGCATTTTCCTTGGTGGCAGTCGAGGCGCAGGCTCAGACTGGGGCCGATTCCCTGGCACAGCCGCTCCTCATTTCCAGTGTGCACTTCGAGGGCAACCGTGCTTTCGATGATCCCTTCCT
>DATGCC010000118.1:0-3729 GCA_035312345.1 Rhodothermales bacterium | reverse complement strand
TCGCCCGGATCACCGCTAAATGCAACGCCGTCAAGCCCGCTGTCGTTTTGGAGCGGGTTCCAGTCGCCGTCGTTGTCGATGCCATCGGCGCGGCTCTCGTCGGTCATCTCGTCAATGCCTTCGTCGATGCCCTCATCGACGGCTCCGTCGCCATCGTTGTCGATGCCGTCGGCGTAGGCTTTACCGAGGTCTTCGGAGCCTACATCGTAGAGGATGATGTTGGTGCCCGGCACACGGAAGCGGCGGTAGATGTCGCCTGCCGCTGCGCTCACCATCTCCTGCGTCACCACGGGCGATCCCGGCTCGGAGAGGTACGGGTAATTCGCCGTCGGCTGGCTGTGCGAATCGTCGTTGTCGATGCCATCTTTGAAGGTCAGGCCGAGGTCGTCTTCCTGCACGCCAAGGAGATGAACGATAGTACCGTTGCTGCCCTGTTGCACCGGGTCGTTGCCAGGATTCGGCGGCCAGCGGTTGAAGATATCGTTGGCAACCGCCCCGATCATTTCCTGCGTCACCACCGGCCCGCCCTGCTCTCCATCGCTGTCATTGTCGATGAAATCAGCGTAGCCGACACCCACGCTGGAGCCCTGCTCACCCTCGAACGGAACGTGGGTGTTATTCTCATCGATGAGACCGTTGTTGTTGTCGTCAATGCCGTTGGCGGGGTCTTCACCGACGAGGTATTCCTCGGGCACGACTGGGCTGTTGCATTCCCCAGAGGCAGGCGTACATTCGTCCGCCGTCGAGCCATCGCCATCATTGTCGATGCGGTCGGTGGCGTTGCCGGGTGTTTCGAGGTACGAAATCGTCGCCGTGCCCACCGGATCTGCACCAAAATTCTGGTCGCCGATGCCATCCTGGTCAGTCATAAAAGCTACGTCTTCGAGAATATCGAAGAAGGGAATATCATCGCCGCAGTCGCCTCCCACACAGTCCGCCAGCCAGATGCTAAAGCCGACGCGGTCCAGGTCTTCGGTACCATCGTTCTTGACCGCGTGGATGAGAAAGACTACATCGTCGATCAGGATCTGCGTCCACGCCATGATGCGGGTGTCCACAATCAAGCCAAGACCGTAGCGTGTGGCGTCAGTGGAGTCGGGCCGGTATGCGCCACGGAAGCGGTTGTACTGGTCGTCGCCCGCTTTGTAGAAGAATTCCTGGTCGGCGTTGAAGATGTCTTTGCCGAAGAAGCCGTTCCATGAGCCCGACCAGCCGGGATCGGTGGCATCGTCCTGTTTATCCGGCCAGAAAGAGGGCCAACTCGCGGGGTCATCGCTCTGCGCAATGCCGAACTCACTGCCCTGCGGGTTGACATACCCGCCCACGGGCTCGAACGTCCAGGAATTGCTCCCGCCTTCCTGGTTGTTGCGGAAATCTGAGATGTCGGTGATGAAGAGGTTGTCGGTGCTGGTGCCTACGTTCGGCGTCACCTCGGCCCCTACCCAGAGTTGGGTGAGAGCAACGTAGATGCGGTTGGTGTTCTTGGGCCACTCGTACCAGAAATCGCCGGGGTTGCCCGACTGCGCCGTCTGCGTCCAGTTGGTGATGGTCGCGCGGATGTTGTTGCCGTCAATGTCATCGCGGCGGCGCTCAAAGGGGTCGACGCGCTCCTCGCTGGGCACATGGTTGCGGTCAATCTGGCCCTGCGCCCATGCAGCCACGGGGTCTGCCAGCACAAACAGCAGCGCCAGCAGGCCCGCAAAGAGCCAGCGACCCGGCGTGCAGGCAGCTTGGGGGTACGCTTTGTCTATCGCTTTATCCATCGGAAGGAAGGTCGAATGAGGCACCATGGCTAAAACTGAAACTCGACGCCGAGTTGGATGCGGCGCGGCTCGGAGTAGAAGTCGGGTCGCACGAAGTAGCCCGGATCAAACTGCTCGGTGTTTTGCTGCAACAGCGTCACGTCCGGCTCGCCCGTGTCGGCAAAGACGCCCAGCGCGTTGCGGCGGTCGAGCAGGTTGAAGGCCTGCACATAAATGCGCGGGTTGAAGCGCCCGAAGCTGAACGTCTTCGAGGCATTGAAATCGATCTGAAACGTCGAAGGCTGGCGGCGCGAGTTCGACGGAAACTCTGGCGGTACGTCCTGGCCGAAGATAGCCGCTTCAGGAAACGATGGCGTGTAAGGAAACCCCGATCCCCAGACGCCCAGCAGCGACGCGCCCCAGCCCGCCACGGTAAAGTACACCGATCCGGCCACCTTGTGCCGTTGATCCCAACCGAGAGGCAAGAGCGCCAGCGACGGCTGCTGGTTACCCTGGCTGGCGAAGAAAGCTTCGTTTGGATCCGAGTTGGAGCCTTCGACGACCTGGAACGTGTAGCTGAGATCAAAGCCAAAATTGTTTACAAAAGACCGATTGACCGACGCCGTTACGCCCCGCGTGTTGGCATAGTCGCGGTTGGCGTAAATGACGTAGCTTACACCAGGCAGTTCAGTAGTAATGATGGGCGAAGTCTGCACCTGGTTGCGCACATCGCGGTAGTAGCCTGTCACATCCACCACGAAGTCGCCGATGGCCTGCCGCACGCCGATCTCGTACATCACCGTTTTCTGTGCCTTGAGATCGGGGTTGCCAAATGGACCATACTGCCCGGAACGGTTTGGAACCTTGTAACCGAAATTGGCAAACATGCGGTCGAGCGTGGGGAACTGGAGGAAGTGCCCGTACGAAAAATGAATCACGCCCTCTTCTGTAATGGGGTAGGCCACACCCAAGCGCGGCGATAGTTGGACTTTGGCATCGGTATCCGTCCACCAATACGCCTCGCGGTCCGCTACCGTCAGGCGATTGTCCTCACGCTCCTCGTCAGCGCTGATGATGCCGTCGCCATTGAGATCGTTGAAGAGGTTAATCTTCTTGAAGGGGTTAAAAATGTTTGGATCATCGGGATCGGCCGGGACCTGTGCTCGCGAGTCGAAGTAGTCCGCCCGCAGGCCAACGTTCACGATGAAGTTCTCGAATTCAATCTTGTCCTGGGCATAGGCGCTGAACGAGATGGGCTCGACGCCATCGAACTGCTGATAGGAAATGGAGGTCTCTGGTGGCTGCACAGGCTGGAAGGGTTCGATAGGCAAGCCATTTCCATCGGTTGCTCCGACTAACGCAAATGACTCAAAGTCGAGTTGGTCCATCCGGGCCTCTAAACCCATCTTCACCAGATGGTGCTTTGCCATCTGGCTTGTCAGATCCGCTTTGGCAAAGAAAGCCCGCGACGAGCGCTCGAAACGGAACGGATCAGTACCGCCACGCCCGAATCGTCCGCTGCCCGTCGGCACGCTTTGATACACCCCCGGCAGCACTTCTACCGAATCCGGTGTGGTCAGCAGGAAATCGTTGTAGCGGGCGTCATTGACATCATCGTACAGGAAGTTCTGGGACTGTGTATAGAAGCTCGCCAGATCAATGGTGTAGAATGTAGTCGCACTGACAAGATGGGTAAACTTGAGCTTGGTGTCGTAGCCAAATTTCTGGAAGCGTGATCGCCCATCCGGTGCCCACCGCCAGAAGAGATCCCCCGACCGGCTTTCCTCATCCGATCCCAGCGTAATGAGGTTGATGATCATCTTGTCGGTAAGACGATAGCGCAGATTGCCTTGCCAACTCACTTTGTTAAAGGTGTTCATCGGCACCAGCGCAGAATCCCCGAAGCTACCGTCTATGTTGTACAGGCGCGTGCCGTAAAGCCAGCCATCGTTCTTGAAATAGCGCCCGAGGGCGAAGAGCGTAAGGC
>DATGCC010000117.1:0-3367 GCA_035312345.1 Rhodothermales bacterium | reverse complement strand
TGTACATCGCGGGCGAGCATTTCCAGCGAGAGAGCTACCGGCCGTGCATCTTCCCCTTGACTGTAGTGCATAAACGCGTGTTTCAACAATTCTGCTTCGAGGTAGTGTCCCACCGGGTCGTCGTGCTGCTCGCCGACGAAGATGACATCTGCTTCGGCCATCTCGGCAAACACGTCATCCAGGGTGGCCGGGCTGCCATCCGCCCGGTAAACGCGATAGGCCGTCGTCATATCTACTTCGGCAGAATCGGCAGGCATCGCTTCGGTTTGGGCAAATAGGGGCGACACGATCAGTGCCAGCAGGGCCAGTACAGCGAGGAATCGCATGTATTTCTATTAAAAGGTTGGAGATTCAACGGAAGAGACAGGGTTTGGATAGAAAGTAAGCACAGATATGTGGATAGTGCATGGCGAATGGTTCATAAAGAGGCCGCTCAGTCTATCCGCCATGCACTATCCACTATTCATCTTTCCTATCTACTTTCTGCCACCTTTGCGACGTGAGCCGCCGCGACCGCGGCCTCGGGAGGATTCTTGCTGGGAGCGAGGGGGGGCGGGGTCGGTTTCGGTTTGAATGGGCTGCTGCCGGTGATCAGCGACGAGCATCGCCAGGACTTCCGGTTCTTCGTGGGTCAACTCGCGCACCATCGGGATGAAGCGCTGCATGCGTTCCCGTTCCAGGTTGCTCAGGCCGCGAAGCTGCTTCTCCAGGTTGGCTCTCGTTGCCTGCACCGCGTCGGCATCGACAGCGTCTGGCTCGGGAGCGTAATCGGGCGGCGTCGCATCGGCGGTGGGGCGGTGCATGTGTTCGTGGTAGAGCGCGTCGATGAGCATGGCGAGGGCTTCGGGATGCTCCCGGCCGATCTCTTTGACCATGGGGATGAAGCCCTGCATGTGCTCCAGGGCCGTCGTGCTCTTGGCACGCATCCGCTCTTCGAGCAACACCACCATGCGCTCCGCCACGCGATTGGCTACCGCTTCAGGATCCGGTAACTCGCGCCTTTCCAGGTCGATGCCATATCGGCGGGCAATGCTTTTGAGGCGGCCTTCGTCTTCGATGGTGGTGAGCGTGATGGCGGTACCGGCCTTGCCTGCCCGCGCCGTACGCCCGGTGCGGTGGACGTAATATTCGGTGTCTATCGGCACATCGTACTGGAAGACGTGGCTCAGGTCCGTCACATCAATGCCACGGGCGGCTACGTCGGTAGCCACGAGGAAGCGCAGTTTGCCTTCGCGGAGGCGATCCATGGCGCGCTCGCGGGCTTTCTGGTTCAGGTCGCCGGAGATCTCATCGACGTTGTGCCCGTAGTTGCGGAGAAACTTGGTCAGGTATTCAACCTCGCGCTTCGTGTTGGCGAAGATGATGGCTGAGTCCGGGTTCTCCATCTCGATGAGGCTGACGAGCGCCCGGTCCTTGTCCATCCGGTCCACGCGGTAGTGGCGGTGTTCGATAGAATCGACGCTGATCTGCCCGGAACTGATGTTGATAAAACTCGGCTCGTGCAGAAACTCGCTACCGAGCGAGCGCACCTTCGGCGGCATCGTCGCGCTAAACATATAGGATTGCCGCTGGCGGGGCAGGTAGCGCTTGAGCGTCTTCATCGCCGGGTAGAAGCCCATCGACAGCATCTCGTCGGCTTCGTCGAGGATGAAGGCGCGTAGCGTGTCGAGCTTGAAGGTGCGGCGTTCGAGGTGGTCGAGGATGCGGCCCGGAGTGCCGATGACAACCTGCACACCCCGCCGCAGCCCTTTGATCTGTGGCCCGTAGCCCACCCCGCCATAGACGAGCACGGCCTCCAGCCCAAACGTTTCGGGGGTGCCGAGCTTCATCCGCTCGAACTCTTCGTGGATCTGCCGGGCGAGTTCACGGGTGGGCGTCAGGATGAGCGCCTGCGTTTCCTTGCGCTCGGCATCCAGCACATCGAAGAGAGGGAGCAAAAAAGCACCCGTCTTGCCCGATCCTGTACGCGACTGCACGATCAGGTCGCGCCCGTCCACCATGTAAGGAACGGTCTTGCTCTGCACCGGCATCAAATCGCTCCAGCCGGTCGCTTTGAACGCCTGCTGGATGCGCTCAGGGAGGGTGTCGGGCGTGGCGTCGGGGAGCTTGGGATCTGGCTCGGGAAATTCGTCGCGGGCGCGGTCCTCACTAACGATCCGCTGGGCTTCTGCGGTTAAATCTATAACTTGGGTGTACGGGTTCGCCGACGGGGTTTTGGAATCCATGACTTGAGATGTAGACGTTGATCCACCGCATGCACATCACGCAGTAGTCTTAGCTTTGCACAGCATTTATGTACGCCACATCCCCGCCGAACGATCCTTTAAAGTGTGGGGCTTGGATTGCAGTAGGCGGAATTGGGTAGATTGGCAGGATGCAGCGAACCGATGCGACTGCACGCAGCACCGTCCCCGTCATCCGCATAAAGGCAGGCTGCTTATCCTTCCGCTTGTTAGGTTTCTTGTGTCCGGATCCCTCAAATGATGGTTTGAAACAGGTATGTCCTCGCTTTCTCCCAACCAGGTGACCCATCTGCTACTGGATCTGAGCAGCAGCAACCGGGCGGCACTTGACGACCTGCTGCCACTCGTCTACGATGAACTCCGGCTGATGGCCCGCCACCAGTTGGCCCGTGAGCGGCCCAGCCATACGCTCGATTCGGTGGCGCTGGTCAACGAGGCCTACGTCAAGCTACCAGCACCATCTCACTCCGGAGAACCGCGCCCACTTTTTCGCCACGGCGTCTGGAGCCATGCGGCGCATCCTGATCGACCACGCCCGAATGCGGAAAGCAGCCAAGCGCGGTGGGGGCGTTGCCGCGGTGCCACTAGAAGGCTTGACGGCTGTGTTGAGCGACGACCACGCCGAACACCTGCTGGCTCTCGACGAAGCGCTCAACGCTCTCGCGGAGTTTCATGAAGAGGCCGCCCAGGTGATCCAGTACACCTATTTCGGTGGCCTGACCTACGAAGAAACGGCCTCGGTGATGAATGCCAGCGTTTCGACAGTCCGGCGGCGGGGCGCACCGCCCGCGCCTGGCTCGCCAACTACCTGAAGCAAGGAAGCGGCCTGAGCTTAGGCGGCCACCTTGAAGGCGGGAACGGGGCTGCGTTGCGGCAGAGGCAGGATGCGCGTGACTGGTTTGTACTGGACGCTGTGCCGCCGCCGGGCCAACTCCTGCTCAATCTGCACGAGGCCACGCTCCATGCACCAGCGGTGGTTGGCTTTGAACAGCGGCTTGAGTGCCCACGACAGGCAGCGAACGATTGGCTTGGTAACGTGCAGTTTGGTGTCGAAGGTGAGCGTGACTTCGCCGTTCGTTTCTTTCATCTTAAAAATGTAGCGTCCTTCAAAGTCGCCCTGGACG
>DATGCC010000116.1:0-3496 GCA_035312345.1 Rhodothermales bacterium | reverse complement strand
CGCCGATCAGGCCGACGACGCGCTGACTCGCCTGCAAGACGTGGCGCGGCAGGGCGGCAACCTGTTTGAGGAGTTGATGGAAACCGTCAAAGTCTGCTCGTTGGGCCAGATCACGCACGCGCTCTTTGAAGTAGGCGGGCAGTACCGGCGTAACATGTAAGATGGTTTGGGTGAAATTCCTTGATCTGGAGTAATATTCTACAGCAAGCCTTTTCAATCCAAGCATATTGGGGTTATGAAAGATCACGGGCTTACTTCGCTGAGTGTCATTCTCGTTCTGGCGTTGAATCTCAGTGCCTGCAACTTACTGGGATCAGAGGAGGAAGTGGTAGTGGTAGTTCGGCAAATAACAGACGTTATTATTGTTACGAACAAAACATCAGCACCCATATACACAGCCGCATTTGAGAGAGAATCACTGGCTCGTATCAACTGGCATGCCTGTGTCGATCCAGATCGATGTGAAGGTGTTTCGCCGAAGGGAAGCTTGAGAATGCCATTGCAAGATGTGTATGACTATGAAACGGGGGATGAGGTTGTCGTATACTGGTGGCACCTGCGTAAAATATCAGGGACTAACGAATATGAAAGGGTAGATTTCACGGCTGTTGTCATCGATACCTGAATCTATCTGCACGATGAAATTGAAGGAGGCATGCAGCACGCGTGTCTCCTTTTTTGTATGCTTAATGCATCGCTGCTACGCAGGCCACAGCCTGTTCATCGAACATAGTGATTCCTAGCGCGCACCGCGGAGATGACAATGACCAAGTATTATTTCTTGACGATTCTGATGGTTGCCTGCCTCGTGGTTTTTACTGGCTGTGGGGGAGAGGAAGACGGAACCGATGAAGCCGTTCCTGAAGAGAACATGGCAGGGCATGAAGATGCCAACGAGAATGAAAGCGAGAACGATGAGCCGGAGTCGGTAGCCGACGCCATGCAGCAGATGCAGGAGGCCATGAGCAGCAATGGCGAGGCCGTTGAGCCAGTAGACTTCCGCGTGCTACGCGACATGCTACCGGAGGATCTGCCCGGTATGGAGCGGACCAACACGGAAGGCCAGAAGTCGGGGGCCATGGGTATCAAGATGTCGGAAGCCCAAGCCACCTATCAAGGCGAAGACAACAGCCGCGTCGAGATCACCATCATCGACATGGGCACCATGAAAAGCGCAGCCATGATGGGCTATGCGTGGCTTATGGCCGAGATCGATCGTGAGAGCGATACGAGTTATGAGCGCACCACCAAGTACAAAGGCTATCCTGCCTATGAGAAAATGGAGCAGCGCGGCAATACAGAACGGTTTGAGTCGCAGGTAGTCGTCGGCGAGCGTTTTGTCGTGGCCATTGAGGCGAATAATGCAACAGAGGCGCAAATAGAGGAGGCCCGCGAGAGCATCGACTACGACGATCTGGAAAGTCGCAAAGACGAAGGAACCTGACCTAACATCTACGAATTGAGCAATGACGACGGGAGAAGTGCTCGGTGCTTCTCCCGTTGTTGGCTCTGCCCTTTCCTGACAAACACAAAGAGGTCCGTATGTCATCTGTTCTGGAATTGCTCAACCAGCAAATAAGCGACGCCACTGTGCAGCAACTCAGCCGTCAGATCGGCGCGGATCCGGCGAGCACGCAAAGAGCGGTAGCAACCGCGTTGCCCGTGCTACTCGGTGGGTTGGCGCGGAATGCCAATCAGTCGCCTGAAAATGCCCGATCTCTTGCCAACGCGCTGGAGCGCGACCACGATGGCAGTGTGCTGGATGGCCTTGCGGGCTTGCTTGGCGGCGGTTCGCGGAGTAGTTCGGACCTGGGTAGCCTCATCAGCATGGCGGGCGGGTTGCTCGGTTGCAGCAGCAAAGCCACTGATGGCGATGGCATTCTCGGGCATGTGCTGGGCGGCAAGCGCCGCGCTGTAGAGCAGGGCGTGGCCAAAGCAAGTGGCCTGGATACTGCCAAAGTCGCTCAGCTTCTGGCGATGCTGGCTCCCATCGTCATGGCGGCTCTCGGCAAGGCTAAGCGGCAGAACAATCTCGACGCGGATGGTCTTACCGCCCTGCTCAATCGCGAACGGTCCACCGTCGAAGAACAGACGCCGGGGATGCAGCAAGGGGGCTTGCTGGGCCTGCTCGATATGGACGGTGATGGCGATGTGGCGGATGACATCGCGAAAGTCGGCGGTGCGCTAGCAGCCTCTGGTGTGCTGGGCAAGCTTTTTGGCAAATAATCTGCGCTACTCACGGATGTGCCCGTCGCCGATGCCAATCCATTTGTAGGTCGTCAGTGCATCCAACCCCATCGGGCCACGGGCATGCAGCTTCTGGGTGCTGACGGCCACTTCCGCCCCTAGGCCAAACTCCCCGCCATCGGTAAAGCGCGTGCTGGCGTTGACGTACACCGCCGCCGAGTCTACTTCCTGCACAAAGCGATCTGCATGCTTCTGGTTCGTGGTCAGGATGCTATCTGAGTGCTGCGTGCTGTGGGCCTGGATATGGGCAATGGCCTCGTCCAGGTCGTCCACAATTCTGATGCTGAGGGTAAGCGATAGCCATTCCTGGTCGAAGTCGTCGGGACCTGCCTCATGAAGTTGATTGGTTTCGACTTTGTCCTGTAGGATTTGATAGGCTGTCTCATCCGCGTGCAGTGCCACATGATGCTCGGATAGCCGACGGGCTACGGCAGGCAGCAGCGAAGAAGCCACATCACGATGCACCAGCAACGTGTCGAGGGCGTTGCAGACACTGGGACGCTGGACTTTGGCATTCTCGATGATATCTACGGCCCGGTCCAAGTTGGCGCTGTCATCTACAAAAACATGACAGATGCCGATGCCACCGGTGATGACGGGAATGGTGCTCTGCTCGCGGCACAGCCGATGCAACCCGCCCCCGCCCCGTGGTACAATCATATCCACGTAGTCGTCCAAGCGCAGCAGTTCGGCAACGAGCGACCGGTTGGGTTGAGCGATATACTGAATCGCTTCTGGCGGAAGATGGGTTCTCCGGAGGGCGTGCTGAATGACCTCGGTAAGCGCCAGGTTGCTGCGGAGCGTCTCACTGCCGCCGCGCAAAATGGCGGCGTTGCCAGTTTTCAGACACAGCGCGGCAATGTCAATGGTGACGTTGGGCCGTGCTTCGTAGATCACGCCGAGTACCCCGAGCGGTACCCGGCGGCGCAGGAGCCGGATGCCGTTGGGCAACACGCGGTCTTCGAGTATTTCGCCGACAGGATCGGGTAAATCGGCTACGCGGCGCGTGTCGTCAGCAATACTGGCAAGGCGAGTGGGCGTGAGGCGGAGCCGGTCGAGTAGGGCTGTGTCGATGCCCCGTACGTCGGCTTCATGGACATCCAGGGCATTCTGCGACAGGATCGCGTCGGCCTGTGTATCCAGTTCATCTGCGAGGGCATGCAGGGCAGCATTTTTTTGATCGGTAGATCGCAAGGCCAGCGTGCGGCTGGCGGCACGGGCCGAGCGGCCCATAGCCTGCAGGTCGATG
>DATGCC010000115.1:0-2411 GCA_035312345.1 Rhodothermales bacterium | reverse complement strand
AACGCTTGTCATAGAACGCATCGCCGCGCCGCTGGGCATGGACGACACCCGCATCACGCTGACCGAGGATCAGCAAGAAAGGCTGGCAACGGGGCACAGTGGCGGGAGTGCCGTATCCAACTGGGACCTCCCGGCGCTGGCCGGAGCTGGAGCGCTGCGGTCCACCGCGGAAGACATGTTGCGCTTTGTGGCGGCCAACCTGGGGGTACAAGAATCGCCGCTGTTTGCTGCGATGCAGATGACCCACGCACCCCGTGCGGCGGCAGGATCCCCTGACATGCAGGTGGGCATGGGCTGGCACATCCGCACCAACGACACCTCGGAGATCGTTTGGCACAACGGCGGGACAGGCGGCTACCGCAGCTTCGCAGGGTTTAAGGAGGCTCAAGGTTACGGTGTTGTGGTGTTTACTAACACCGACTGGAGTGTAGACGACATCGGTTTTCATATGCTGGATTCGACCTATGCGCTCAAGGAGGTCACGCCCGTCGTGTCCGTCGATCCCGATGTGTTGGAGCGCTACGTGGGGCGTTATCAACTTGCCCCGGCGTTCATCATCACCATTACCCGCGATGGCGGCCAGTTGACGGCGCAGGCGACCGGGCAGCCGTCTTTCTCCATCTATCCGTCCTCCGAAACCGAGTTCTTTTTGAAAGTGGTAGAGGCACAGATTACATTCAACGTAGCTGAGGATGGCACCGTCGAGAGCCTGACGCTGCACCAGAATGGGCAGCACATGCCCGGCACGAAGATCGAGTAAGGAAGCGGAGAACGAGAAGCATGAGGCTTGCGATGGGAGTGCCCGTGACAGAGCGTATGAACGCCCTCATCCAGCAATGGGAGCAGAGGCAGGATGGCCGATGCATATTCCTGAGTTGCTACAGTCTGATGACGCAACGCATGCTGGGTGCGCTGGAAACCCATCGGTTTCAGGATACCCTGTGGGTAGATGGCCTGTTGCACCACTTCGCCGACTATTATTTCGATGCGCTAACGGCCTATGAGCAGCAGGGGACAAATCCTCCGGTCGTCTGGCAGCATGCGCACGAGGTGGCCTGCCACGAGCAAGCCCATGTGCTCCAGCATCTTTTTCTGGGCATCAACGCGCACATCAACTATGACCTGATTCTGGCGCTGGCGGATATGTTGCAACCGGAATGGCAGGCCCTTTCAGCAGAACGCCGACGCCTGCGCTACGACGACCATTGCCGCGTCAACGAAATCATTGCGGATACGGTGGATGAGGTGCAGGACTCCGTCGTGGAACGCTATGTCCCGGCGCTGGATCTGGTCGACAAGGTGTGCGGCCCCCTCGACGAATGGTTGGCTTCGAGGATGATTGCCCGGTGGCGCGATAGCGTTTGGGAACAGGCTGTCCAGATGGTTGAGGCCGAGGACGACATGTTGCGAGAATCGGTGCGTCAGCAGGCCGAAGTGGCCTCGATGAGGCGGGCGCACTGGCTATTGCAAACGATTTAATAAAAGAGTGACACCATTATGGCGATGCGGAAAAGCTCTAAAATCCTGGTCTTCATCTTCTTTGCCGTAGCGGCTGGGCTGGTCTTTCTGGCCACCCAGATGGACGAAGACGAGATCGCAGCGGCGGTAGAGCAGCGGCTGGGCGTGGCGGTGGCCGAGCGGGAGAAAAGTCTCGTAGAGCAAGAGCAAACCATCCAGCAACGGGTGGCCGAACTGGACTCCGCCATCGCCCGCGTAGAGCAACCCGTGCTAATGCGGATTACCGCCGAGCAGGTAGAAAACCGGCTCAAACAATTGGGCCTGGCCTACGAGGTCGGCGTCGACAATTATGACGATCCACTCATCACCTTCACGTTAGCGTCGTATGAGACGAAGCTGTTTTTTTACGACTGCGCCGAAGAAGGATGCGCCAGCATTCGGCTCTACACCCGCTTTGACAATACATCGTCTTCAGTTGAGACGGTGAAGGCCTGGAACCAGAAGAAACGGTTCAGCACAGCCTACATTAATGAAGACGGGTACGCCTGTCTCGACACCGATCTCATTATGCAGGGTGGCGTCACGCTGGCCGAGGTCGATACGTTCATCCTCAACTTCCGTGACCGGCTGGGCGAGTACGCGGCGCATCTCAGCGAGTGACTACGCTGCTTTTTCCAGTGGCATTGCCCGCGAGGCGTCGAACGTGAAGACTTCCTCGGCGGGTTGGTAGGAGCGCCCGTAGAAAAGCTGGTCTTTGTACGTGTGGATGGTCTCGTACGTGTGCATCACATTGCGCAGGATGGTTTCCTCGCTCAACGCTTGCGGCGACCAGAACAGGATTTCGAGTGGATTGACGCGGTCGGTAGCCAGTGAGCGGCGGCGGTAGCCGATGGCGCGGGCGTGCTGAAAGCCTTCGCGGTCGTAAAAGCGGCGGCGCTTCTCGGTGTCGCTGT
>DATGCC010000114.1:0-5323 GCA_035312345.1 Rhodothermales bacterium | reverse complement strand
CAGGACCACCAAGCCGAGCATCAGCGCCATCGTGCGGAGGACGACCAGCAGGTGATCCAGGACGGGATAGACGCTCCACAGGATGAAGACTACCAGCAGGTAGCGGCTGGCCCAGGTGAGCAGGGTGAGTCCAAAACCCGTGGCATAGAACCGGAACGGTTGCTGCCGGAGCACCGTAGCGCGGCGGCGGAGTTGTTGCATCACGCGCAGGGCGCGTTTTCGGAAACGGCGCAGGAAGCCGAGGCGGAAGAGGCGGTCCACCCCCTTTTCGAGCAGTTGTGGGCGGAACAGGGTGCAGTAGCCAAAGATCAGCACCCAGACCATGAACCCCAGAAAGTAGAGCGTAAACGACCAGTAACCGACGGCTCCGAGCGAGGCAGGAATCACCTCGAAAAATAAGGTACAAGCGATGATGCCGGGGATCGAGAGCGCGAACCAGATTTGATCGAGCAGCATCGCGAACAGCATGATGGAGGTAGCCTCGCCCAACGGCAGCTTGCGGTCGCGGGCGATGTAGGCTGCTGCCACCGGCCCGCCGCCGACGGTCGAAGGGGTAATGTTCGAGAAGAAATCCCAGGCCAGTTGCCCCCGGATGCCGCCCATCAGGCCCAGCTTGCCATGCGAGACGTAATTGAGCCGCCAGCCGCCAGAGACAATCCTTAGCACCACCGTACCGACTGCCGCGCCCAGCAGCCACGGGTTCAGGTTGGTGAGCAGCGCCCGAAACGCTACAGGGTCGAAGGTGAAATAGCCGATGCCGCCCATCACTACCAGGCTCAGCAGCACCGGCCACAGGATGCTGTGAAACCGGATCCTCGACACCCTACGCGATTGCTCACCGTTGGTAGGCATCGGAGGCGGTATGGTATCGACAGAGGGATGCGTGGTCATAAAAGCCAGGGCAAAAAGGCGGGCATGTTAGCAGGTTAAGCCGAACCTGCGCCCGGCACAAAATACAGTATAAAGGATGGATCGGAACACGGCACTTACATATTCGCCGTGTTTTCAGCGATCGTTTCGATAGCTGCACGGAGCTTGGCGTAGGTGGTGTGCAGGGCTTCCGGTATCACTTTCACCTCGCCGATGGCGGGCATAAAGTTGGTGTCGCCCGACCAGCGCGGCACAATGTGCACATGCAGATGGCGCGGAATGCCTGCGCCAGCGGCGGCCCCGAGGTTCATGCCTACATTGAAGCCTTCCGGCTTGAGCGCCTGTTTCAGCCAGCGGATGGCTCGCTCAAGGGTGTGGGCAATAGCGATCTGTTCTTCCGTGGTGAGCGCTTCGTAGTCCGCCACTTCGCGGAAGGGCACCACCATAAGATGACCATTGTTGTATGGATAGCGGTTCATGATGACGAAGACGTGCTCGCCTCGCCAGAGGATCAGGTTATCCTCATCGTTATCCTCAGCGGTCAGCCGGGCAAACAGCGACGGGCTTTCCTGCTCGTCCGAGTCGTTGTTGTTGGTACTTCGTTCGATGTGAACCGAGCGCCAGGGGCTCCACATAGGTTTCATCGGGCCGGTGGGATGCTGATGGGGGTAAACAGGAAAACGGATGGCAGGGCGAAATGGTTATAAGCCCCGCCATCCACCATTAACGCAGCATGACGCCCGTGGTTTGCCGGTGCCGCGAGGAGGACGGTAAAAACTCAGGCACGCCTCGCTAAACCAAACACCAGCAGCGGCGTTGGAGATTATCCTTTCGTTATTTCTACATCGATTGCTTTTGCCATGCCTGTTACCCCTCGCGCCGACATGCACATGCACACGCTGTGCTCGGATGGAAGCCTGTCCCCGGCGAACCTGGTAGCGCAGGCGCACAGCGCAGGGCTGACCGCCATCGCCGTGACGGACCACGATTGTATTGATGGCTTGTCGGAAGCGAAGGATGCTGGTGCGCGGCTGGGTGTCGAAGTCGTATCCGGCGTTGAGTTGAGCGTGACGGTTGAGGATGTAGAGGTGCATATGCTCGGCTATTTTTTTGATCCCAATCACGCCGGACTGCGAGCGCATCTGGATGCTTTTCAGAATCATCGCCGCCGGCGGGCCGAAGCGATGGTCGAGCGGTTGCATGGGCTGGGGGTGAAGTTGCCCGTTGAGGCGGTATGGGAACAGGCACAGGGTCGTGCGCTTGGCAGGCCGCATGTGGCAGAGGCCTTGCTGGCCCAGGGGGTCGTCTCTACACAGCAAGAAGCCTTCGATCGTTTCATTGGAGATGGCGCGCCTGCTTTTGTGCCGAAACCACTGTTCCCCGCTACCGCCGCGCTGGCGTTGCTACACGAGGCCGGTGGCATCGGCGTGATCGCGCACCCCGGCCACTGGACCCGCGACGCTACGCTGATGAGCCTCATTCGCTCCGGGCTGGACGGCGTCGAAACAATTCATCCTTCGCACGATGCCAGCCTGACGCGATATTATACGCAGGTGGCCCGCGATTTTGGCTTGCTTGAGACCGGCGGTTCCGATTATCATGGTCCTCGCCCCGATGTAGAGGATCGATTAGGCGTTTACACCATTCCATATGCGCGCCTGGAGCGGGCTCGCCGGGCTGCCGAGACGCTTGCTATTACGTAGCGTACGACCCTCGCGTGTACTTATAATCGACACCAATCTGACACTGCTTTCATGCCGGATTATATAGAAGGAAACCTCGTGGCAGGCGATGCGCGCTTTGCCATCGTGGCAGGCCGGTTCAACGCCTTCATCACAGAGAAACTGCTGGATGGAGCGTTGGATGCCCTGCGCCGCCATGGGGCCGACATGGATCAGGTGACGGTAGCCTGGTGCCCCGGTGCGTACGAGATTCCGCTGGTGGCTCGTCGGATGGCGGAGTCCGGATCTTACGACGCGGTCATCTGTTTGGGAGCCGTCATTCGCGGAGCCACGTACCATTTTGAACTCGTTGCTTCCGGCGTGGCGGGTGGCGTCTCGCAGGTGGCGCAGGAGACGGGCGTGCCGGTGCTTTTCGGCGTGCTCACCACCGATACCATCGAACAAGCCATCGAACGAGCGGGTACCAAAGCAGGCAACAAGGGAGCCGAAGCTGCCCTTGCCGCTATTGAGATGGTGAATTTGCTTCGTCAGTTATGAGGTTGGCAAGAGGCTATGGGATCAGGAAACTAAGAGCCTGTGATCTCTGTCCTCCACCTTTTCCTGGATGCCTAGTCTCATAGGTTCCTAGACGCTCATCAAACAACGTCGTACGCCCATCGACCCAACGTTACTGAACGTACTTATCCAAGAAAAGCAGTTCCTGGTCAAGGGTGATGCTGTTATGACGATGATTTCCTTTTCTTTCAAACAGACGGCGGTTCGCTCCGTGGTGGGGCTGGCCGCCGTGGTACTGATGCTCATCGGAGCCTCGGTGGTGCAGGCACAGGTACAGGTAGGGGAGTGGACGGCCCACACAGCCATGCGTGAAGTGGTGGCGCTCTCGCCTTCCAATGAAGCGATATGGGCCGCTACCACGGGCGGCGTGTTTAGCTACAACCCCGACAGTGGTGAAATCCAGCGCTTTACAGCGGCAGAGGGCTTGTACAACGTGCAGACGGAGGCCCTCGCCTACGATGAGCGTCGCAACGCTGTGTGGATCGGCTACCGCGATGGCGTCATCGACCGGCTTGATGTAGAAACAGGCGAGGTGCGCACCTTCTTTGACATCCAGCGCAACGACCGTTTGCCGAGCCGTGAGATCAACCGCCTGGTCATGCAGGGCGATTCGCTGTTGGTGGCGGCTGGGTTCGGGCTGGTTGTCTTCGACCCTGTTCGGCAAGAGGTGCGCGATACTTATAGTCAACTTGGCACGTTGCCGCCTACCATCGCTGTCCACGATGTGGTCGTGGCTCCCTTGCCCGGTGGAGGCTCTGGTTTCTGGCTGGTCACCGATGAAGGTATCGCCTATGCTCCGCGCAACGCGGTCAACTTGCAAGACCCCAGTTCGTGGACGGTGGAGATGACCGGGTTGGCCGCGCCGGGTGGGCTTTCGGCAGCCTACTTTGGGGGGCGCTTGTATGTAGGCACCGAGCAAGGGCTGGCCGTGCGTGAGGCAGCAGACACGTATAGCCTGTTTGGAGCAACCACCCGGCCGGCCGCCGACATGGCGGTTACCTCGGACCATTTGCTCTTTACCGCCCTTTTTTCTTTTCTCAGTGTGGATGCATCGGGCGCGGTACAGCTTCTGAGCAGTGGGTTCAATGCACTTACAGCTATAACGGTAGGACCCGGTGGCAATATCTGGATTGGAGATCGCGAGGCGGCGCTCAACGGCTTCCTGCCCCCAGCAGGTGGAACGCTCGATCCGCTGGTCTCTAACATTGCCCCGGCTGGCCCCTTCGATGGGCTTTTCGGCGATCTCACCATCGACGATGCAGGCAACCTGTGGACAGGAGCCATTCGCGGCGTGCCGAGAGGCGGTTTTTATAGGCTCGACCCGGAAGGTACATGGACCAGCTTTACGGGGCGGTTCTTCGAGGAATTAGAAAACACCGGTAGCACCGAGCAGGTCCACGTTGACAGCCAGGGCAATCTGTGGGGTGCGTCGCTCGGGTCGGGGCTTGCACAGCACACTCCAGATGGCGAGATCATTGTGTATGGGCGCTCCAACTCAAGCTTGCGTTCCGATGCCCCGACCAACCCCGACTTTATTCCGGTGACGGGTGTGTCCAGCGATGCCGATGGCACGCTCTGGGTGGCCAATCGGGCGGCTCCCAATACCTGGCACGTTCGCACAACCGATGGCAACTGGACGGCACTGGATCGCCCTTCCTGTCCTGGCTTGCCCTCAGCGGCTCCATTCGGCGAGGTCTATGTCGATTCCTTTGGCAATAAGTGGATTGTGGTGATCAGCCAGGACAACTTCCAGCGCACCATCGGTTTGATTATTCTGGATACGGGAGCCTCGGCCACGGATAGTTCGGACGACACTTGCCGTTTTATTAACCAACAAGGCTCGTCAGGGTCTGGGCTACCGAGTGTACAGATTAACGGGCTGACCGAAGATCGCGAAGGGCGCATCTGGCTTGCTACGGACAACGGCCCTGCTTTTATGACCAGTAGCACCGTCATCGCGCAGGACAATACGACCCTGCCGATCTGGCCGCAGTGGAGCGATCGCAGCCAGGGGGTTTTTGTGCTCGGCAACCAGGTAATCAATGGTCTTGCTATTGATCCCTCCAACCGGGTTTGGATGGCGACCAGCAGCGGGGCCTACCTTGTGCAGCAAGAGGCCAACGGGTACGCGGAGGTGGAGCATTACACCACCGAGACTTCACCGCTCTTTTCCGACAATGTGGTTGCTATCACCGTCAACGAAATCACAGGTGATG
>DATGCC010000113.1:0-2088 GCA_035312345.1 Rhodothermales bacterium | reverse complement strand
GTCCGCGGGTGTCGAGATAGATACGGATTTGCTCCATCACAGGTGGGTCGATGGGCACTTGCTGGTCCTTAACGGTGTGGCCTTTGCCCTGCACGCGCAGGTACCAGCCCATCAGCGTCTGCTCCAGATCCTTGAGGTCGGCGCGGACGATTTCGATCTCGCTCATCCCTGCATAGAGCATCAGGTAGATGATGGCCTGATCGCGCTTGCCAATCTGATCGCGGGCATCGACGGCTTCGAGCAGGGCTTCGATATCTGTTTCCGTGAGCACCTGCCGCGAGTGCGACGACGGACGCCGGTTGCCCTTGACCGATGTGGCCGGATTCTCCTGCAGCAGCCCAACATCAACGAGGTACTGGCAAAAGCGGCGGACAGCAGTGAGATAGGTGGAGACAGAGACCTGGCTCAACTCGCGGGTCTCCATTAGATACTTCTTGTACGCCTTGATCCCCTCCACACGGAATCGGAAACCGCCTTTTTGCAACACAAACCAGCGCTCGAATTCGTTGAGCGACCGCCGATAGGTGCCTACCGTTTCTTTGCTACGGTTCTTGAGATAGTCTTTCAGAAAATCATCCAGACGACGTTGCAGCTCGCCAAGGGTGAAGTGTAGGCCCGCGCCCGCGCTAGCGTCAGAATCAGAGTGCCCCATCGTGCCCATGTTTTTCGGTGGGAACCGCCAGAGCCGGGGCAAGACATAACGGTCTTTGCGCTCCTCCCCTCGCTCAAAGCAAAGGGTCCCTGACGACAGGAATCATTTCCTGTAATCAAGGACCCAGCGTGGACAATTTCAATAACGGATTTAAAAAATATTGTTTGTGCTGTATTATGTGATGAAGCCAGCCTCAGCGGTGCCATCAACAATCACGCATCACAAAAGACCTAGATTTCCATCTCAGGATCAATGGACTCGATAACTTCGACGAATTTACGCAGGAACGAGACGCCCATTGCGCCGTCGATAATACGGTGGTCGTAGGAGAGCGACAGGTACATCATGTGCCGGATGGCAATGACATCGCCGAGGTTAGGATCTTCGAGAACGACAGGACGCTTCTTGATGGCTCCCGTGGCAATGATGGCAACCTGCGGCTGCGGAATAATGGGCGTGCCCATGATCGAGCCAAGCGAGCCGACGTTGGTGACGGTGAACGTGCCGCCCTGCAAATCGTCTGGCTGTAGCTGTTTGCTGCGCGCCCGTTGCGCAAGGTCGGACGCCGAGTGTGCTAGCCCAACGATATTCTGCCGCCCCGCATTGCGAATCACCGGAACAATCAACCCCGCTTTCTCGATGGCCACGGCGATACCGATGTGGTAATTTTTCTTAACCACGATGCGCTTGCCTTCTACCGAGGCGTTGAGAATCGGGTGGTCGGCCAGCGCCTCGACAGCGGCGTGCACGAAAAAGGGCGTGTACGTGAGCTTGATGCCTTCTCGCTCCAGGAAGGCCTGCTTGTTGGCTTCGCGCAACTTGACGAGGTTGGTCACATCAGCCTCGCCAAACGACGTAACATGCGCCGAAGTGGCTTTCGAGCGGACCATGTGATCGGCAATGATCTGCCGCATGCGGTCCATCTCGATGATCTCAACGCGCTCACCTTCTTCGGTTTCCTGCACCACGGGTTGAGATAGTGGACGTGCGGCTGGCTGTGCGGGACGGGACGGCGCAGGTTGCTTCGGCTGGGTGGGCGCGGCAGGCTGTGGTGCACTCCGGTTGGCAAGGTAGTTCATCACGTCTTTCTTTGTGATGCGCCCCTCGCGGCCCGACCCACTGATCTGGGCCAGTTCGTCCATCGACAGCCCTTCCGTCTCTGCGATGGAGCGTACGAGGGGCGAGATGAAGCGACCGTCGTCAGTGTGGCGGCTGATAGAACCGGCTTCCTGCGTCTGCGGCTCCATCACCGCGCCATCGCCCGAGGATTGGGGAGCGGGCTGCGGGGTGGTCTGCTGCACCGATTCTTGCTCCCCATTGCCCGAGGGCTGGGCAGCCGGTTCAGGCGTGGAGGGCGTTGGCGCATCACTGGCTCCGGCCTCCGCCACGATGATAGCGATGGCGGTGCCTACTTCCACCGTCTCCCCCTCTTCCAC
>DATGCC010000112.1:0-3042 GCA_035312345.1 Rhodothermales bacterium | reverse complement strand
TGGGAGCTTCTGGTGGCCTTCATACCGCCTCCACTCGACCCAATCCAAAGTGTCCGGTAGCAAATGGTTTGATATACCCTGGAAAACTGGTCTATGAGGATGGAAAATATCGAACCACGGAAGTAAATGAGGCAATCGCCCTTCTAGGGGGTAAAAACGGCGATTTTGACACAAAAAAAGAAGGACCGACAGCAAATCTCTGCTGCCAGTCCTATGTGGTACACCCGGCAGGATTCGAACCTGCGACACCCGGCTCCGGAGGCCGGTGCTCTGTCCCCTGAGCTACGGGTGCAAAAGCAAAAGCAAGATACATCAACGCTAGCGGAGGCGTCAAGTTCAGCGTAGCAAGGCGGGCGAAGTTTGAGCGAAATCAGGGGGTAAAGCCCGTGAAAGCGTCCGCTTAGCTAATTAATTGCGAAAATACTGGATTTGCTGATCTAATTAGCCTATGATATTGTTTGTAAGTGCAGGTAATATTAGTAGATATGGATCATCCAGACATCATAGAGCGATTCAAGACTGAACCGGAAGCAGCCTATCGGGCGCTGCTGGAGCAGTACACCTCTGTGATGCTGCGTATGATTCGCAAATTTATGAAAGATCCCGACGAGGTAATGGAGGTCTACACGGGCATCTGCGAGCGGTTGTGCGCCAACGATTATCAGGCGCTCCGTCGGTTTCAGGATGATGGGGAGTTGATCCCATGGCTCAGTGTGGTCGTCGCCAACGCCTGTCGCGACCGTTTCCGGAAGAACAAGGCGGCCTCGGTGCCGCGTTCCGTGATCGACCAACTCGATGACCGGGAGCAGCTAGTTTTTAAATATTACTATCAGGAGCGCCTGCCGCACGAAGATATTGCCGAAATCATTACACGGCGGCATCGGGTGCCTTACTCCGCGCTCGAAGTGGTGCGCGCTGTTGGCAAAATCAATGACCTGCTCTCGACGCGGAAACGCTGGCTACTGCTGAGTGCATTGCAAGCCAACATGCCCACCCTGTCCATTGATGAACTGAAAGAACGGGTTGGCTATCAGCCCAGCACCACGGCAGATTTTTCATTCGACCAGGTCATGCAGGACGATGAGTTGATGCAGCGGCTTCAGCAGGCCCTCGACCAGCTCGATCCCGACGACCGTATGCTGATCCATCTTCGTTTTGAGCACAACCGGACGGCTCCTCAGATTGGCAAGTTAATGAAGTATGATGACCACCGATACGTATATACACGCCTGCGGACGGTGGTCCAGCAATTACGCCGCCACATGGGGCTGGATGATTGAACCTTCAACGGCGACGTTTCACTTCCTGGGTGGGTACGCTAACAGCTATTTCCCATTTGCACGTCCCCTTGCCGTGAACCACGCAGGAGGCGGAGCGTAAGCACCGTCCTTTTTCGTAATCGACTTCCGGTCTACAAACCCCTTTCGTATGTCGCAGATTGCTGCACCGGAGCAGACCTCTCCCATTCTCGTTGATCCGTGGGCACCGTCGTCGCCGATTCCTTTGAATGGGGTACTGGAGCGGAATCGCTTTGCCCCGTTGCTAACCGCCTTTCTTGCGCTCATTGTCGGTCTGATTCTGTTTCAAGGCATTGCTGCCGTCGCCACTATTGTCTTGTTGCTGCAATCCGGCGTCGATCTCAATACGATGATGGACGACTTGCCGGGGCTGCTAGCGTCGCAGGCTCAGGTGTTCATCGTCTCCAACACCATCGGGCAGGTGCTGGGGTTGGCGCTGGTAGCCTGGGGGTTGGCGCGGATGCACACGACCCGCCCGGCTGCTTTCCTTCGGCTCCGCAAGCCCGACGTTCCGCTGTTGATATTGTCCGTGCTTGGTCTCGTCGCGTTGGTTCCGGTGGTGCAGTGGGCGGGTATTCTCAACGAGCACCTACCCTTGCCAGATGTGGTGCGCGAATGGGATCAGACCCAGATGGAACTGGTGGAACAGATCCTCCTGGGCGACTTCACCATCCTTTTCAGCCTGGCCATGCTGGCGTTGACACCTGCCATCTGCGAAGAATTGTTGTTTCGCGGCTATGTCCAGCGGCAGGCGGAACGGGGGCTTGGTGTGGCTGGGGGCATCCTCCTCTCCGGCATTATCTTTGGCTTGTACCACCTGCGCCTGACCCAGGCCATCCCGCTTTCGCTACTCGGCATCTATCTGGCCTATCTGGCGTGGCGGACGGGCAGTCTATGGATCCCGGTGATTATTCACTTTCTCAACAACGGGCTGGCCGTGTTTGCGGCAGCCTACATCGAGAATCGGCCTGATCTTGACATTTCAGCGCTCGAAGAAATGGAGATTCCCTGGTATATTGCGCTAATTGGGCTGGCGTTCTTCCTGGTCATTGAACGCGTTATGCACGGGCGAGCCGAAGCCCTCACCGCTCACGCGGAACCCGAACTTGTTTCTGATAACCCTGTCGTTACCCCTTGAGGCTACCATGAGTGATACCTATGAAGACTGGATCGTCGTGTTTAAATCGGGCACAGACTATGAAGCCGATCTCGTGCGCGACCGTCTGGACGACGCTGACATCCCTGCCGTTGTGCTGACGCAGCGCGACCATGCCTTTAACCTGACGATGGGAGATTTGGCGCAGGTGCATGTGCTGGTTCCCCCGGCACATGTGGAGGCTGCCGTTGCGGTGCTGGATAGCATCCCCTTCACGGACGAGGAGTTGACCGAAGCCGCCCTCGCTGCCAAACCATCGCCCGATGCGCATAATGAAGAGGAAGAAGCCATGCTCGACTCAGGGGCCGAAGCCATCCGGCTCTCGGTGCCTGAAGAGGATGAGGATGAGGAAGAAGAAGTCTAGGAGCCTGTGTGTCTTGGAAACGGTTTGGTAAGATGATTTGGGCCTGCAAGCGGCTTCTTTCCGCCCATCAGCGCCCGCTACCCTCGCCTTCCGGCTCGGTTTCTCGGCCCGTAGCTAGGCTACGAACCTCGAAAGGCGTGTACTGCTGGACAAAAATGCGCTCGCGTTCGGCGGCCACTGACTTAGCAAACCGTTTCCAAGGTATCCATTTCTCCAAGCAAAAG
>DATGCC010000111.1:0-3684 GCA_035312345.1 Rhodothermales bacterium | reverse complement strand
GAACGTCCCCTTACGTCCCCGCTATTTTGGCTGGATGATCGGCGAAAGTGCCGTGTACGCGGTGTTGCTGGCCCTACTCGTCTCGACGGTGGTGGGGATGATTTTCACGATGGCTCCCACTACGACGCCGGCGGCAATGGCTCCCCAGATGGCAGGAGGCAGTATCGGCATGCAACTGGCGCTGTCTATCGGCGCGGGGCTCTACGAAGAACTGCTCTTCCGTGTCTTGCTCGTCGGCGGCCTCTACCTGGGACTGAAAGCCGTTTTTCCGGAGAGGCCGCGCTATGCGTATATCATTGCGGCCTTGGTGGGCGCTTTGCTCTTCAGCGCCGTGCATTATATCGGCGCGCTCGGGGATACGTTCACCTTGGCTTCGTTCACCTTTCGCTTCCTTTTTGGTCTAGCGCTTAATGTCGTGTTCCTTGTACGTGGCTTCGGCGTTGCCGCCTGGACGCACGCGCTCTACGATGTCATGATCGTAACGAGTTTGCTGGGATAAGACTTGGGAATGGGGACACGAGGCGCATCCGACTGACGGAGTAAATTGAAAATGGGAAATTGGTTGTGTGCAAGAAACCCTTTCCCAATAACCAATTCCCAACCGGCGAACCTCTAAGAAGCCGCCTCGTTCAAAAGCAGTCTCTGCTGGGAAGTGCTTTGTTTCCAGGTGGGTAGCATTTAGAGATGTTCACGTTCTAACATAGACGCTCATGCTAAACAGCGTTCGTACAGTCGCCTTGATGGCGGTACTCATCGTTCTCTTTGCCTTGGTGGGCCGCGCCGTAGCCGGGCCTACCGGTATGATCATCGCGCTTGGGGTAGCGGTAGTAATGAACTTCGCCAGCTACTGGTTCAGCGACAAGATCGTGCTGAAGATGTACCGCGCCCAGGAGGTGACCCGCGCCCAGGCTCCCGAACTCTATGAGGTCGTGGATCGGTTGCGGCAGAAAGCCTCGCTGCCTATGCCCAAGGTGTATGTGATTCCCTCTGAACAGCCCAACGCGTTTGCTACAGGTCGCAATCCGGCCCACGCAGCAGTGGCCGTCACCAATGGCATCGTTCGGCTGCTGAGTCCCGATGAGCTTGAAGGCGTGATAGCGCACGAGTTGGCGCACGTCAAGAACCGTGACATTCTGACTTCCTCGGTAGCAGCGACTATCGCGGCGGCTATTACACTGGTGGCGCGCTATGCATTTTTCCTCGGCGGGCGCAACCGGGGGAACCTCATTGGCAGCTTGTTGATGTTATTCCTGGCTCCAGTAGCGGCAGTATTGATTCAAACGGCCATCTCTCGTTCCCGCGAGTTTGTAGCCGACCACGATGGTGCACTGATATGCGGCAAGCCCCGTGCACTGGCGAATGCGCTGGGACGGCTCGAAAGCGGGGTGGCGCATCGGCCTATGGAAGCCAATCCCAGCACGGCGCATATGTTCATCGTCAACCCATTTGCCGGAGCAGGAGGTGGGTTGCGCAATCTTTTCTCCACCCATCCACCTACCGAAGAACGAATCGAGCGGCTGATGGAAATGGCCCGCACAGCCTGAACGAGCCGTTAGGAAAAGCAAGTCTTCGATACTCCTTTGGAGCATTGCTTTGCACTATCCTGTCTACCGTCCTATTTTAGCAACTTCTTCTTTACGCAGGTGCTTCATCATGGAAAAAGGGCTGGGTAGCCATATCAAGGCGATAGGGTGCTATCTGATAGGGATCGGGTGCTTCCTGTCTCCTCTGGCATGCTCGCCGAGCGAGGCTACGTCGGGCATGTCTGCTGACCAGCGCGCCTACTGGAGTTGGGTCGGGTCGATCAACGAGGGGGGCCGTTCTGCACTTGCCTCGGGGATTGCCTTGCTGGAAGACAAGCCGCATCTGCCCGCGCTCTACCTGCGGCTCGCCGAAGTGTGTCTGGAAGAAGACGCCGTTGCAACGTGCAAGGAAGCCTACAGACAGGTGCAGCCGCCCGACTCCCTGACGTTGCTCTACCGCGAAGCCGCCCTCGCCCGTCTCAACACGCAAACCGAGGCGGATACCACCGGGCGCTACTGGCTACCCCTTGCACAAGACCCGAGACTGGATCCCACCCTCGCCCGGCTCATCGTAGACGCGGGTACCATGCAGCAGGATTTCTCCTGGCTGGATACCGCCGAAGAGACATGGCACAAAGTGTTAGCGGCGGATTCCTCACAAGCAGGGGCTGCGTTTGGACTGGGCTATGCCGCCGTGAAGCAGTATGACTGGGACGAAGGCGAATCCTTGCTGCAGCAAGTCACCGAATTGCTGCCTGATGATTCGCAAGCCTACCGCGAGCTAGGGCGTATATATTATAATAAAGGCGAGCAAGAGAAGCTGGAAGATGTGCTGGAGAGAGGCATTTTGGCAGCACAGAAGCAACATGATCTGAGTGCAGAACTTACTCTAAGTGGCAATCTGGGCTGGTCGCTTTTTATGAGTAATGGAGATCTACATAAAGCCGAAGTTTTTCTAAAGGAGGCACTCGAAAAAAGTCGCATCCTTTCTGAAAATCGCCGTGAAGGTTTTAATCTCTATCGGCTGGCTAATTTGTATACCAGGCAATATCGCTACGATGAAGCCCTAACACTTTTAGATTCAGCGGATGTTGTCTATGCCGAACACATTCCCGAGCGTCACGCCAGTATCCCTGTACTACAGGGAGATATTTTGAGTAGACTTTATCGTTTTCGTGAAGCCGATAGTCTGCTCAAGGCTGCTATTGTTGAAGCTGAAAAGCATCAACTGCGTGACGTTAAGGTGCATGCTTTATCGTCGCTGACAACGTTGCAGTACGAAATGGGACAGTATGCCACAGCACGCAAGACCGGTTTGCAAGCCTTGGTGCTGGCCCAGCAAGACCGGTTGACTGCCTCTGAAATGAGAGCACGTATGTTTCTGGGCGATGTAGAGCGAAGGCTAGGGAATTTTGAGGCGGCCCTCGATCATTTCGAGCAAGGGTTGGTGCTCGCTAAAAAGAGTCAAAGTATCAACGCGCAAAGTCTTACCTCTCGGCTTGGGCGCATTGCCTTGAACTTGGAGGATGCTGCTACGGCAAAAAAAAGATTCGAGGATCTCCTGAACACATCGCAAGAAATGCCTGCTTCCAATTTAGCGCGGGCCTATCGAGGGTTAGGAGATGCCTACATGCAGTTTGAGAATACAACGGAAGCCATCGCTTACTACAATAAAGCGCTTCAGCAATTGCCTGAGCATGAATATGAGGAGATACGTCAAGGTGTGCTCAGGGCGAAAGCGTACGCAATGCTTGAAGCAGCAAAGCCCGATTCAGCGATTGCTCTATTTCAGGAAATCCAGCGCACCGGCGCGGGAAGCTCAGGGCAGGCCTATTTTCTTGAAAGTGGACTTGGGCAGGCATATCTCGATAAGCAAATGTTTGAGGTAGCCCTTCAGCATTTTCAGGAGGCAGATGCCATAGAACAAGAGGTGAATCGTCCCTCTGTACATTGGTCTGTACTCTTTGGGAAGGCACTCGCCTATTGGCATCTGGATCAGCTTGCAGAAGCAGAGGAGGCTTTTCGAGGAGCCATCGGACTTATCGAAGCTATTCGGGAGAACCTGGATTCGTCCGAAAGACGAGCTAGCTATACGCAGGGGAAGGGGAGGGTATATGAATACTTTGCAGCCTTTCTGGAAGCACAGAGACGTGAGACTGAA
>DATGCC010000110.1:0-3253 GCA_035312345.1 Rhodothermales bacterium | reverse complement strand
TACGGCCCCGACGACCGGACCCACTACGATGTGGCGTACGAGATCAAACGGCGGCGTCCGGGCAACCTGCTGCGGTTGCGGCAGGGACGAGAAGACCGCATTGCCGTCCGCACCGATGTGAGTGGTAGCAGCCGCACCGCGCAGGAGTTCATCCTGCTCGACCTGAGCGCGTGGGAAGGTACGGGCGAAGTAGAAGTCACCGTCCGCGTCACCGACACCGTCACCGGCCAGCAAGCCGCCCGCTCGTTGTTTTTTGAGTTGGTTGAGGATTAAACGCTCGCCTCATTCGCGACACTACGCAGTGTTATGTAAGCTTTTCTGTGAACTGTGTGCGCTCCAAGATTATGAAATCAAAATCATAGGGACATCCAAGCACGATGAAGTCACCATCGGGAGAAAAGGTCGCTGCTACCCAATCCCCTGAAAAGTTTTCGTACTTGGTCGTGTAGACAGTTTCTCCATTGCGGAGAACCGATAATCTTTTCGATTCAGTATCCACAAACAGTGACTCTTCTTGGGGACTTTCGTGCAGTGGATGTCCGCCATGCAAGCCGAGGACTGAATACAGTTGACCATCGTACTGGGCAAAGCTTGAATCGGGATTGTAGATATCGTATTCCTTGAAAGTATTGTCTGTGTCTATGCGGATTTGAGGGCCAAGGTGAATGATATGCACGCCCTCGTATGATACTACAAGAATTCGGTCATCCTTAGGTACTGAAAACCCAATCAATCGTTCACAAATTGGTGGAGTGTTTCGTCGATGCCACATGGCTACGTAGAGAGAATGTTCAGCCACCAGAAGCGACATTAAGCGATTATAAGATGCAACAGAAACAGCGAGTTCGCAAACGGTTAAATCGTCTAGCTTGGAGTCGGCTACAGCAGGTGTTAATCCTTATTCTTCAACACGCGCATTGCTTTTTCATACTGCTTATAATCAGAATAGCCGCCCATATCATACAAAGAGTTCAGCAAGGACAAAGCACCAAGAAGGATAAACAGGCGTGGTTGCTCGACCAGTTTGTTCAATTCTGCCTCGTCAATCTCGAAATGTGGGATGAGCGAGATCGAATCAGTGCTGGTCTCGTACTTGATAAAACGGAGGCAACTGAAGTCCTGCGAGAAGCGCCGCAGTTCCTTTGAAGACATGCTATTTACACTCGCCTGCAGATCGTAGCTCACGTTTCGGACATCATGAACGAGGGAGTTACGAAGCTGAGAAAGGGAGCTGATGAAACGACGGATTGGTTTACCGATGAGCCCGATCTCAGACAAGATGCGAACCTTCCCCGTCTGCTGACCACTTAGATCTATGCGGGCAAAGTAATCGGCCAAATCTGGTTCTCGCAGATGCCTAACGATGGCTTGTGTTGCGACCGCTTCAATGAAAGCGTGAAGCTTGATTATGAATGACCAATCGTCCTCTTCGAGCAAGCGCTCGAAGAAACCGCTGTCGACTCCTGTGACTTCCTCGTAATGCTGGATTTCTGGAAGAATCATTGGCTGCGGGAGAACGCATTACTTGTAATTAGGTGGACGCACTACAAGTTGGAACACAAAATCATTCCACAGAGCACGCAACAGTCCTTTTACTAAATCTCTGACTTTTCCCAATCTATTGCAAATACTTTAGCCTACTCGCCTTGCTGCAAATGCGGCACGCCCTTGACGCCCTCAATACGCGCCAGAGCTTCCAGCAGGCGGGACGACGATCCCCGCGATCCTGGATGGTATTCTGCCTCCACGTAGAGCAGGTCGTCCGTGTGCGGGCGCACGGTGATGTCGCGGTCCTCCACATCATGCTCGGCCAGCACCTGCTCGACGCGTTGTAGGGCAAGGCTGTCGTTGGGCACCACCAGCGTCAGATGATGCTTTTCGCCATGCCGCGAGAGCCAGTGGCGCACCGGGTGCATCGCTATCAGCGTGAGAAGAACGACCAGCGTAATACCCAGCGCCAGCAGCGGATAGCCGAGGCCGATGCATAACCCGATCCCCGCCGCTACCCAGATGACCGACGCCGTCGTCAGCCCATGGATGGCCCCGCGTGCCTGGATGATGGTCCCGGCTCCCAGAAACCCAATGCCCGTCACCACCTGGGATGCAATACGCCCTGGATCAACGCGGGTAATGTCGGACGGCCAGTCGGTGACCCGTAGAATGAGTTGACTCACGAGCATGTAGAGCGTCGCGCCGACGGTGATGAGCACGATGGTGCGCAGGCCTGCCGGTTTGTCTCTCCGCTCGCGCTCCATCCCCAGCAAAAAGCCGCAGAGTAATGCAAAAAACAGCTTGACGCCGACTTCGGGCAAGATACCCTGTAAGTCCGTCCACGATTCGATCATAGCACAGCCTGGGTTTTATGAATGGATTGTAGGACTATGATTTACGCAGTTGGTTAAGATTCCCCCTTTGAAGGGGGCCAGGGGGATGTTAGTCCGCACCATTTCAATACAGACATCCCCCTTTCTCCCCCTTCAAAGGGGGACTTGAAACGCCACCGACCTTCAACTGCATAAGTCCTAAGGATGTGAAAAGCCGCTTAGTCTATCAACGATCCTTGAGTCGGTAGACGAACTTGAGGGCCGACCAGTCGGCATCCACGGCGCAGACCTTGACATCCACAAGGCCGCCCGCCAGCCCGGTGCTGCGCACGAGGTTGCTGCTCAGGTCGGTCTCGATGGAAGAGGCTTTCTTGGGCCAACTGATCCACAGCATGCCGGTGGGAGCCAGGTGCCTTTTCAGGTCGGTGAACCGCGTTTCTAGATCTTCTTGTGTCAACGCAAAGAAGTGGATGAAGTCCATCTCACCATCCGGTGTTTCCAGCAAGATAGTGCCTTCTGGCAAAGCTCCCAGCAAATCAGCATAATGCGGCGGCGCGTCCACAAAAGCGGCTCGCATCCCAGCTTTGAGGCCAAGTTTTTTGAGGAGCGGTGTGCCGGAATATCCCGCTGTGGAAGGTGTACTCATGTTTCCGATAGCGTTTTCACATGTCGAAGTACACGCAGGTGGATGCGGTGCAGGATCCAGTCGGACCACTGCTGCCAGTAGGCGTTGGGCCAGATGCGGTGGCGGTACCACGTCGTCCCTTGCAGGCGCGTGCGTCCGCCGGGCAGCGGCGTCAGCAAAAACTCGCCGCGTTCGGAGCCGAAGTAGCCGTCGAGGTGGGCGGGGTCCATGTCCTCGAAGAACGTCCACTCCTGCATCGGATGCGGCTGGGCTCGCACCGAAAAGGCCAGCCGATGCGGCGCAT
>DATGCC010000109.1:0-4281 GCA_035312345.1 Rhodothermales bacterium | reverse complement strand
TGGTTGTCGAAGTAGCGGCGCGTCACCTGGTAGAGCTTGTGCCGCATCAGCAGGTTCTCTTGCAGCGCGGTGCGGCGCAGGTCCAGATACCGGTATTTCAAGCGTAAGTCTTCGTTGGCAAGCGTCGTCTTTTCCTCGTGCGCGGAGACGGCGAAGGGCAGCACGTCGGCGGTGTTCAGAATCACCAACTCGCTGGCGTAGACTTCCACCTCGCCCGTCGGCAGCTTGGGGTTGACCTGGTCGTCGTCGCGGCGGCGGACAGTGCCTTTGATTGAAATGACGAATTCGCCACGAAGGCTATTCGCCAACTCATGAGCCGCTGCATTGACGTGTGGCTCGAAGACCACCTGCGTCAGCCCGTAGCGGTCGCGCAGGTCGATGAAGATGACCCCGCCGAGGTCGCGCCGCGTATCGACCCAGCCTTTGAGGACGACCTCCTGCCCGACGTGCTCGGTGCGGAGCGCGCCGCAGGTGTGGGTGCGCGGTTTGTGGGTGTCGGTGCCGGTGATCTGGGTACGTTGCATGGGTTTATATAGCTCTTGGCTGTCAGCGGTCAGCTTTCAGCCCTTTTATTTCTAGCTGACAGCTTAGGGCTGATAGCTGACGGCTCTAACAAAAAAAGGCCATAGCGGCCCCGGTTGATGCTAAACCTACAATATACGACACGAGGATACCGGTAAGATTCTGTTGAATTCTGAAGATTCCATTTAGACAGGGACACCGGATTCCCCTATCTTCGGGCGCACATGCTGGGAAAGTAAGAAAGGGTAGAGGTTTAAGACACAAACTCCTGTTTTCTATTTTCCAAATCCTGAGGATTGTCTGGAAACGCTTCCACCACCGTATAGCATTGCATGCACGCGATGTGCTCCGCGCAGGGCTAGGGGTAGGCTTTTGTCTCCTAAAAAGAGCAGTAGGCTGTTTTTTGCCTGGTTTCATGATCGTGCGGAACGAAAATTGAGCGTTTGCAGCGCCATCGAACAGACCTTTTAACCAACACCGTAGCCTGTTATGAGCAAAGATCCTTCATCTGAATTTGCCAGCGAACCGGCTGCCGAGTTCGCTGGCAGTGCGACATCGGGTGTTGGCGCCATCGGCGCGAATGATACCCGCTTTTTCGGACACCCGCTGGGTCTTTCCAACCTATTCTTTACTGAACTCTTCGAGCGTGCCTCGTACTACGGCATGCGGGCCCTGCTCATCCTGTACATGACCGCCCAAACAGTGGACGGCGGGTTGGGCTACGACGTAGGTACTTCGGCGTTGGTCTACGGGCTTTACACGTCGCTCGCGTACCTCGCCAACCTTCCCGGTGGTTGGATTGCTGACCGACTGCTCGGCCAGCGTCGGAGCGTGCTCCTCGGCGGCATCCTGATAGCCCTCGGGCACTTCACGATGGCGTTTGATCTCATCGCCGCGTTCTACGCTGGTCTCGGTCTCATCATCATGGGCACCGGGATGCTTAAACCGAACATATCGGTGATGGTCGGTCAACTCTACAGTGCCGAAGATGCCCGCCGAGATGCTGGATTCACCATTTTCTATATGGGCATCAACATCGGTGCATTTGCGGCACCGCTGATTTGTGGCGCGCTCGCAGTCAACTATGGGTGGCACTACGGGTTCGCCGCGGCAGGTGTCGGGATGACGCTCGGCGTGATCGTCTATGTGCTGACGGGTAAGCAACTCGGCGATATTGGGCGACTGACGGCTGAGGCTGAGGCCGAGAAGGCAGAATCGACGAGTATGTTTGTTAAGGGACTTGTCGGCGTGCTGGTGTTGTTCGGCGGCCTCGCCGCCCTTATGGTGGCCGGTGTAATCCCCAGCACGCCCGGCGTAATTCAGGGCATCTATATTGTCTTGCTGCTCAGCATTACGCTCGGCCTATTCGGCTGGCTGCTGACGCGCCCCTACTGGACTGACGGCGAGAGGAAGCGGCTCTACATGATCATTTTGCTATTTGCAGGTTACGCCATTTTCCTGGCTGCGTTTGAGCAGGCAGGCTCCAGCCTCAACCTGTTCGCAGAACAATCGACAGATCGCACGCTCGGGGAGTGGCTCCAGTGGATCCCTGGCCTGGAAAACGGCACCATGATTCCTGCCGCGTGGTTCCAGTCGCTGAATGCGTTCTTCATCTTTACCATTGCGCCATTCGTTGCCATGATTTGGGTGGCCCTCGGTCGGCGTGGCAAAGACCCTTCGACGGCGAGCAAGTTTGGGATGGGTCTCGTGCTCTTGGGGCTTGGTTTTGTAACGATGGTAGGCGCTGGTCTCGTGTCGGCAGATGGTGGGCAGGCCTCGCCGTGGTGGCTCGTGCTGACGTACTTGTTCCATACCCTCGGCGAACTGACGCTCTCGCCGGTCGGCCTTAGTGCAACGACGAAGCTGGCCCCCACTCGCGTCTCGTCGCTGATGATGGGCGTGTGGTTCCTCGGTGCCTCGGTAGGCAACTTTATCGCTGGCTCGATTGCCGGTTTCTATGATAAGCTAGAGTTGCCGTCGTTCATGGGCCTCGTGGCCGCCATTGCTATCATTGCTGGCATCGGCTTCTTCTTCCTGGCTGGCCCAATGAAGCGGATGATGGCGCGGGCAGAGCGTGCCGAAGCCGCTCCCTAATTGCGCTCCTCGCCAGCTCATTCGTCAAGAAGCTGATGGGCGATGTGGAATGAGGGAAGGGGGTTGAGGGAAGAGCCAATAGGGAAGAGGGTCTTCCTGATTCACCTTTAGATCAGACACAGAAGCCGCGCCAGCGTTCAGGTTGGCGCGGCTTCTTGTATGTTGCACTTTGCTTGGAGAAAGGCCCCGCTTCCCTCCTGACCCTTCCCCCTTCGCTCAAATCCCTTCCCTAAAAATTAGGCGAGATTCGGAGCCAGAGGGTGGGCTCATTGCCGCCGCCGAAGTCGCGCAACGGCCACGACAGTTCGAGCCGCACGGCGCGGTCGTCAAGGCCGACGCCGAAGCCTGCGGAGGGCAACACATCGTCCCAGTGCAATTCGTCGCGGATGGTGTTGACCCAGCCCGCATCGAAGAGGCCAATGAGTTGCAGGTCGTCGAAGAGACCATCGAACAGCGAGAGGTCGCCAACAATGTACTCGGCGTTGCCCAGTAGCATGCGCGTGCCGAGGAAAGCATTCTGTGCATACGAGCGCGTGGTGCCGACGCCGCCGATGGTAAAGGTCTTCTGGATCGGGATCAGGTCGCCCTCGGTGTAGCCGCCGCGCAGGCGCACGCCGAGGCTGCTATTGCGCGAAAGGCGCAGGTAGCCACGTCCGTCGGCCACGTAGCGATTGAACTCGAAATCGCCGCCGATGCCATTGCCGATCTCTGCTTCTACGCGGAACACGGCACCGCTGGGGAGGCTGTGGAGGTTGCGCACGCGCCCGCCCTCCACGGCGAAGACGAGCGACTGCATATCGCCCTCGGTAATGCCCGGATTCAGGCGAAAGCCATCGCCGTCAAAGAGCGACCAGCCGGTTTCTTTTGCCAGGCTGCGGTACTTGTCTTGCCGGTATCCGGCACTGACTTGCACGTAAGGCGTGAGTCGCTGCACCCCGTAGATCGTCCAGCCTTCTATCTCGTGATAGTCGAAGAAGTCATTCTCGAAGAAGAACGCCGCCAGCGAGTTTTCCAGCCACGAGGTTTTCCAGCTATCTTTGGAGGCCGTATTGTGATGGTAGGCCCCACCGATTTTAATGCCGAAGTCGTCGTTGCGGGCACGGTCGAGGCGGGTTTCGAGGCCGACTTCGTAGCGCCAGTCGTCGAGCGAAAAGGCATAGCCGAGTTGCCCGTATATGCGGGCGCGACCGTACCCTTCCCACTCCAGCGGACGCCGCCCAATGCCAAGCACAAAGCCTTCCACGCGGTTGTAGCGAATCGAAGGGATATGCTGGTAGACGCCCGTCTCGCTCCGGTAGGGCCAACGCGACGAGTATTCGCCGACGAACGCGCCCATGCCGTGCCAGCCGTAGCCGCGTCGCCACCAGTCGTCGTCGCGATCCCGGTGGCGCTTGTCGTCTCTCTCGGCTCGGCGTTCTGCTCGGGATTTCCATTTCCTTTCCGCCTTGTCCTCCATTTCCTGCTGCTTGCGGTCTACCCGTTCTGCTGTCTCGTGTTCGATGCGTTCGTCAAGGGTTTCGTCGCGGCGGTCACTGCGATTTCGTTCGCCATAGCGACCAGGACGGAGCCAGCGGTTGCCGTCCTCGGTGGTCATGCGGGTATCGCGAGTCGGGGTGTCGGCGAGGCGGTCGGCTTCGCGGGTGGCGGTGCGCAGGTCGCGGTGGA
>DATGCC010000108.1:0-4982 GCA_035312345.1 Rhodothermales bacterium | reverse complement strand
TGTTCAGGGTCATAGCCAGATCCGTATGTTCTGGCCCCAGCAACTTCCGCTGCATCGCCAACGCTTCATAGAAAAGGGGTTCCGCCGCGTCGTAGTCGCCGTTATAATAAAGCACCAGTGCCAGGTCGTTCAGGCTGATGGCGATATCCGGGTGTTCTGGACCTAGCAGCTTCTGTCGTAGCGCCAGCGCTTCACGGAATAGCCCCTCAGCGGCGTCATAGTCTCCCTGATCGAAAAGCAGCGAAGCCAGATTATTCAGGGTAGTAGCCACGGTGGTGTGCTGATGGCCCAGCAGCTTCCTCTGTAGCGTCAAGGTCTCTCGATAAAGCGATTCGGCGGCGGCATAGTCGCCTGTGCTTTGCAGCAGCGAAGCCAGATCGTGCAGACTCGCCGCCACGTCTTCATGGTTTTCGCCGAGCACAGCCCGTCGCCGTGCCAGTGCCTGTTCGAGGAGGGGCCGGGCTGGTTCGTAGAGTCCGAGTTGCTGGTACACCTTGCCCACTACGGCCATCATCTCGGCTTGCACTTCCGGCTGGTTCGCCAACTCCACCTCCACCCGTGTCGCGCCGGCATCCAACAGTTCTCGCGCCGTAATGGTCTCGCCTTTCGCCTTGTCCGGGTTCGACGTCTTGAAGAGGCTCAACATGAACGCCTGGACTACCTCGGCTTTTGTCGCTTCTTGCCGTGCCACCCGTGCCTGCCAGAGCGCCACCGTCAACCCTGCTACCAGTGCCGCCACGACCAGACCCGCCGCCAGCACCCCTACCCGGTGACGACGGACAAACTTCCGCATCCGATAGTCCATAGTGTCCTGCTGTGCTACCACCGGCAACCCGGCCAGGTGACGACGGATGTCTTCGACCAAGGCCTCTGCTGAAGCATACCGTCGCTCCGGCTCCTTCCGCAGCGCCTTCAGCACGACGATGTCCAGGTCGCCGCGTAGACGACGCTGCAACCGCTCTGGCTGTGTCGAGCGCGCCTGGCTCACATCCTGCGGTGTGATCGTCTTCGTCGTTCCCATCCCATCGCCAAAGCGTAGCTCCGTTGTCTGGCTCACGACCGTTGATGGGCGCACAGGTTCAGCCTCAGCCATCACATGGGCCACCGCCGCTGGCGTCCGCCGGTCGAACTGATAAGGCCGATGCCCTGTCAGCAGTTCGTACAAGACCACCCCCAGCGCGTAGATGTCTGTTGCCGTCGTCACGGTCTCGCCCTGCATCTGCTCCGGGGCCGCGTACTCCGGCGTCATCACCCGAAGGCCAGCCTCCGTCATGGTCTTCACACTGGCCTCTTCATCAAGGAGCTTGGCAATGCCGAAGTCGAGGAGCTTGAGTTCGCCCTCCTCGGTCACCAACATGTTCGAGGGTTTGAGATCGCGATGCACGACGAGGTTCGTGTGGGCGTAGTGGACGGCGCGGCACACCTGCTCGAACAACCGCAGGCGGGCTTCTACGTCGAGCCGATGGGCGTCGCAGTAGTCGGTCAGCGGCACGCCCGCGACATATTCCATCGCAAAATAGGGCCGCCCGTCGGCACTGACGCCGCCATCGAGGAGTCGGGCGATGTGGGCGTGTTGGAGGCGGGCGAGGATCTGGCGTTCGTGGAGAAACCGGTACAGGATAGCCTCCGAATCGATACCCCGCTTGATGAGCTTAAGAGCCACCTGTTGGTCGAATTGCCCGTCGGCGCGATGGGCGAGATAGACGGCCCCCATACCGCCCCGTCCGAGTTCTCGCACTACCCGATAGGGGCCAATCTGTTGCCCCGGCGACACGGGTTCGCCTACCGATTCGAGGAGCGCTACGGCCTCGTCGAGGTTGATCTTGTGGAGAAAGTCGTCGGAGGCGTCGTAAGCGAACAGCAGCGATTCAACCTCGGCCTGGAGGTCAGGTTGGTCGGCGCAGGCCTGCTTGAGGAAGGCTCGACGTTCTTCGAGAGGGCGTGCCTGTGCGGCGACAAAGAGGTCGTTAATCTGCTGCCAGTGTTGCCGTTCGTAGTCTGGGCCATCCATGATGCCTATCTGCTGAGGCTAGCGGGGCAGGTCCTTGCTTCTTGCAAGTATACGAGAACCTGCGTCTTTTATGGCCAAGGGGGACAGTGTGCAGTGTCATTCGTCAATCGGCACACCCTTGAGCCTGCGATACAGCCAGGCACGGGCTACGGCCCAGTCATTCTTAACCGTGCTGGCAGAGACGCTGAGTACTTCTGCCGTCTCGTCCACGGTCAATCCACCAAAGAAGCGGCACTCGACCACGCGCGCCTGGCGGGGATTAAGCACCTCCAGTCGATTCAACGCCTCGTCCAGGTCGAGCAGGTCGATGGCGAAGTCATCCACAGCCACAGGAGTCTCTGTCGTCAGCGTGACGGGTACCTGGCCGCCCCCGCGTTTCTGCCGGTTGCGCCGGCGGGCATAATCGACGAGGATCTGGCGCATCGCCCGCGCCGCCGCGCCAAAGAAATACGTCTGGCCCCGCCTGCCGACCTGCGACTGGTCGACGAGCTTCAGATAGGCCTCATGCACGAGGGCGGTGGTGTTGAGTGTGTGGTCGCGTCGTTCGCGCACCAGGTGGCGGTGGGCCATTGTGCGCAGTTCGTCATAAACCAGCGGCAGCAGCCGGTCGGTCAGGGCTGCGTCATCGCTATCGGGCGAGCAAAGCAGGGCCGTGACGGTTTCGGGCGAAGAGACGCTGGCAGGCACAGGCGTAGCCGGTTATTTCTCGGGATTTTATTCCCTCTACGGTACGCGTCGCCCTTCATTTATGCAACTCATTCGCCTGCCTTTTCTGGCTGCTTTTCCTCGCTTTGTCGCAGGTACGGATAACTGGCACCTTCATCTCATTCATCGAGAAAGGTCCCTCATGACAAGGATCCCTTGCACTGCATGCGCGCTCGGCTTCGCCGTGCTACTCCTCGCTGGCTGCGCCGACGAGACCCTCACCGGCCCCGCTTATTACCTCACCGACGTACCCGAAGCCCGGGCAACGCTCCTCTCGGTTCGGGACGGCAACGGCCCCGTCTTCGTCTTCAACACGCAACTGCGCCCAGTTGAAGCTGACATCCCATCTGAGGCGCGCGGCCACCTCCAACTCAAGATCCGCCAGGTGAGTGGCGTCGACCCCTCTCCCTTCTACGAGGTCGAATGGAAGGGCAAGCTCTTCAACCCGGCGGGTGAGCTGTTCACTGGCGGCGACGTGAAAGGTTCGACGCCGGACGACAGTCGCCCGGTGCTGCGAGTGTTCGACGTGCGGTCGAGTGAGGCGGTGATCGTCTTGGAAGGGGCGGGGCGACTGCCGACGGCGCAGGCCGAGGTGCTGATCGCCTCGCCTGGGCGTTTCGGCGTGTTGTTCACGACGGCCGTGCTTCCCGACGGCGCACTGGCGGGTGACTTCAGCGGCGTCGATCCTACGCCCTTCTAGGCGGTTGCGTGGAAGGTCGCCCTTCCTCAGGGCGAAACGCCTGCCTTGATGGACGCCTCATAACGCTTGGCCCCTTTTTCCGATCATCTACCCTTCTGCATACAATGCGTCTCGCTATGCTCCTGATCATCACCCTGCTGGTCACTTCCGGCGCAGCCGCCCAGACCGCCTTGCTGGACACACCGCTGTTTCAGCTCAACGACGACGGTGGCCTCGTGAGCCTCGGCTCCTTCGGCACCGGCACCATCCCTGCCACTGGACCCGGTGCCCGCCTGATGTGGCACCCGAAGAAGGCGGCCTTCCGCGCCGGGCTGGTCCAGGGCACCCAGTGGGACGAGGCCAATGTCGGCGACTACTCCGTGGCTATGGGCATCAACACGACGGCCAGCGGGGAGGTCTCGACGGCGATGGGCAACCTGACGACCGCCAGCGGCCTGAATGCAACGGCGCTGGGGGCGGTGACCGAGGCCAGCGGCGAAGCTTCGACGGCGATGGGTTTCCAAACGACCGCCAGTGGTCTCAACACCACAGCTATGGGCGATCGCACGGAGGCTGGAGGCGAGGCCGCCACGGCACTGGGCCGCCTCGCGGAGGCCAGTGGCGAGGCCTCTACGGCGATGGGCCTTGGGACGACCGCCAGCAGCCAAGCCTCGACGGCAATGGGCCAACTCACGACGGCCAATGGCACTATCGCTACGGCGATGGGTTTTGGCACGACGGCCAGTGGCTTTTACAGCGTCGCGACAGGATACAACACGACAGCGAGCGGAGTGCTCTCGACGACGCTCGGCCAGTTCTCGACGGCCCAAGCATACGCCTCGCTCGTGCTCGGTCGCTACAACGTCATCGCGGGCAATCCCGACTCCTGGGTCTCCAGTGACCCCGTCCTCGTCGTCGGCAACGGGAGCGATGACGCCAATCCCTCGAATGCCTTGGTGCTGCTTAAGAACGGCAACCTTACGATTGCCGGCACCCTTACCCAGAACTCCGACCGCCGCCTCAAGCAAGACATCCACCCGCTCACCAACGCTGCGGCGAATCTAGGTCGGCTGCAGCCGGTGCGCTACCGGTTCCGGGAAGGCACGAACCGGCCTGAGGGCGAACACCTCGGCTTGATCGCGCAGGAGGTTGAGGCGGTCTTTCCCGAGTTGGTCAGCGAAGGGGCGCTACCTGGCGGTGTCCTACACGAATCTGGTGGCGGTCCTCGTGCAGGCGCTCAACGAGCAACAGACCGAGATTGAGGCCTTGCAAGACCGTCTAGCCCGCCTGGAGGCGCTACTCGCCAGCCATGGCGTAGAGAGGACGCTGGATCGACGATGACAATGGGGAAAAGAGGTGTTCGCGGATAAGGACAATGCTGTACGCGGAACCTGCATAGTGAGATAGGGTGCATAGCGTATAAGAAAGGGAGTGTGGGAGCAAGGATGATTCTTTGTCCTCCCCCTTTACTTCGCCCGTCGCTACGCTCGTGTCTCCCTCCCGTCCTTCTTCCCTTTTCTCAAACGCTATGCGCATCATCGCCGGACGCCTGAAACGCCAGTCGCTGAAAGCACCAAAAGGCCACCT
>DATGCC010000107.1:0-7889 GCA_035312345.1 Rhodothermales bacterium | reverse complement strand
GGTAAAGGTGGTGGCGGAACGGCATCAGCACCTGAAACGCGACGTAGACACCGAGTCCTGCCAGCACCAGCCGTCGGGTACGCGGTGCCGTTTTCAGCGTTGCCTCGAAGGTGCTTGCTTTCCCGCCGAGCCATTTCTCGACACGCTGCATGGTGGGGCGCAATTGGGCCGGATCCAGGAAAAGTACCATCGCTGCAATCATGAACCATGGGAAGATGCCAATACTGAAAAGCTGGGCGTTGGTCAGGTGAAACCACACCCCGAAGAGCATCGCCACGGGGTCTTGCGCCACAGCAGAAACGGCACGATCAGCAAGTCGAGCAGCAGGCCGCCGTAGGACATCAGGTAGACCACCACTTCCTGTTCAAACAAGGGGCCGATGAGGGGAAATTCCGTTCGGGAAGCCAGCTACATGCGCATCGGCTCGCCGCGCAGCCAGTCGCCATTAATCTTGGCAATTCCGCGAAGAAATACGCCACGCCGACCTGAAAGCGGAGCAGCCAGAGCGACCACGCTGGTCCGGTACTCGCCTGCCACTCCGGGCGGCGCAGGGCATCCAGCGACGCCATGCGGTGCGCCGGGACGAAGATCATCATAAAGCTAAGGAGCGAGATCAGGTAAAAGTGGTTTAGGTAGTTAGCCTGATCGATCAGGAAAACGTAGGTGAAGCCGAGAAAAAAGAGGATGGCGCTGGCACGATACCAGAGGCCAAGCATGATGAAGGCCGCCAGCACGCCCAGAAACAGAAAGCGCACGTACATGCCATGGCCCGGTCACGGCGCAACCCAGTCGAATCCGAAATAAGTGAAGAAAAACGTCGGGTCGATATAGTAACGTTCGATCCAGTCGTGGTTGAAGTAGCGCGTCACCTCCCACAGCATGATCGCACCAAAAAGAATGCGGAAACAGGCCAGCGAGGCCAGATCGATGCGGGCGAACAGCCCACGCTCTATGCGGTCCATCAGGCGATGGGAGCGAGGGAGGGAGGTGCCGGGCGAGTGGGAGGAGTGGCTATAAAGGATATCATGGCAAGGCTCCATCGAACTCATAACAACATGGACGTTGCCTGTATCATCGTCTGCCTATTTTCGTTAAGAAACGCTTCCAACGCTCCCCATACGCGGTTAGACGACGCGGTTGGGGTCTGGCTCGATGACAGGGCCCCGATAGCCGAAGAGCTTCTGCATCATCCGCACCAGCGTCGTCGATTGTTTCTGGACGTACCACTGGTCGGCGGCGCGGCGGGCGGCGAGGCCATAAGAGGGGTAGGGGTGGATCGTATCTGCAATCTCGCGCAGGGTGACGCCATTTTTCATCGCCACAGCGTACTCGCAGATAAGATCGCCCGCGCCTGCACCCAGAATCGTCGCGCCGAGAATTTTGCCGCTCCACTTTTTGGCGAATACCTTGATAAGGCCTGTCGTTTCGCCCTCGGTGATGGCGCGATCCACCTTGGTGTAGGGGAAACGGTAGGTGTGGTACGAGGTGCCGTTGTCTTGCAGCTCCTTTTCGCGGGCACCGACGTGGGCCAACTCGGGGTCGGTATAGGTACACCACGGGACTTGCTTCGTGTCGATCTTAAGCGGGAGTTTATAGAGCGCATTGGAGGCCGCCACCTTCGCCATATGCTCGCTCATGTGCGTAAACTGGTAGCGCCCCGTCACGTCGCCAACGGCGTAGATGTGCTGCTGGTTCGTACGACAGTGGTCGTTGATGGTGATGCCGTTGGCGGTGTAGGCGACCCCCGCCGCGTCCAGATCCAGCGTGTCCAGGTTGGGGCGGCGGCCTGTGGCGAGCAGCAGCGTGTCCGCTTCGATGGTTTGCTGTTGTCCATCTTGCTTGACTTGGATCGCCATTTGCCCATCGGAGTGCGTCACCTTTTGGACATTAGCCTTAAAGACATAAGCAATGCCTTCGTCCACGAGCACCTGTTGCAGCATTTCGGTCAGTTCTGGATCGTCCTTTTGCAGGATGCCCTCCGCCTGATCTATAACCGTCACACGGGTGCCAAACCGCCGAAACGCTTGGGCCATCTCCGTGCCGATAGGTCCGCCGCCAATGATAGCGAGGTGCCTGGGTTGCTCCGTGATCTCGAACAGCGTCTCGCTGGTCAGGTAGGGCACGTCCGCCAATCCGTCAATGGGAGGAACGGAAGGACGGGCTCCAGCCGCGATGATGAAGTAGCGCCCGGTGATCTGTATCGTCTCCTTTTCGCTGTCGAGCGCGAGCGTGTGTTCATCCAGAAACTGTGCCTCTCCATGACGAACCTCCACGCCCATCTCCTCAAAGATGGACGGGGCGTCGGCGTCTTTGTACACCTCCTGGCGCACTGAGCGCAGGTGGTCCATCATCGCGCCAAAGTCGAAGTCAGGATCCTGATCGGTGAGGCCGTAGTGGCTGGCATGGCGCATCTGGTGGGCCACTTTGGCGGCTTTGAGCAGTGTTTTGCTCGGCACGCACCCCGTCCACGTACAGTCGCCGCCCAACTTGTGGCGTTCTATGATCAGCGTTTTGGCTCCAAAGCTGGCGGAGATGCCCGCGGCCGTCAGCCCGGCTGCGCCTCCGCCAAGGACGATCATGTCGAAGTCGTAGACCATTTTGTAGGAAAGAGTGAAAGGAGGAGACTGAGGGTATGGGAGGTTGGGTGTGTGGGAGGATTAGGAAAGGGGAGAGGGAGGAAGGAGGAAAGAGAGACACGAGCCGCAGGCGACTGACACAAGTGAAAAGATTGAGGATCGAGGATGGAAAAGCATAGAACCAAGAACTATAAATCAAGAACCAAAAGCCCCATCCCATGTAGCAGGATGAGGCTTCTGGCGCGTTTTCCGGTTGCGCGTACACCTTCTATTAAGAAAGAGGCGGCGGGAGGATTTTTGCCATCCTCGATCTTCTATATACAATCCTTGGAGAGAAGAGGTGTAACGTTGTTAGCAGCCATCCACTATCTACCCTCAACCATCCACCGGCTTTATTCCGCTGCATCGGCATCCGAAGAGCCTTTTCGAGCGCGGGAGAGGCTGCCAATGATGCCTACGCCTGCCAGGATGAGCACCGCGGTAATGATCCATTGCGGCCCCAGCCCGGCCGCGTGCATACCGTAGCCGACGCCAGCAATCAGTATCAGGTAGCCAACGAGGAATATCGGGAAGGATTCGTTCATGTCGTACACCGTTTGCTGTTGGAGGTTAAAGCGGAGTAACGTTCAAGATCGATGGATATATCCGCTCGAATGCAACAAACTCGGTTCGTAACAAGCCTTTCCAATCTGCCCAGTTTATGCGTAGGTAGTCGTTTATATAAAAGGTGGTGACGTATGAACAGGGAAACACCGATGCGCTCTTCGCTTTGGAGATACACACCTTTGTCCGATACGGATGGTAGACGGCCTGTACGACGAACCAACCCCCCATTATCGTGTCCCTATCTTACACACTTCGCGAAGGCCTGGCCGGATTCCGGCGGGCGAAGTTCGCTTTTGTAGCCGCCACCAGTGCCACAGCGGTGGCCCTTGTCATGATCGGCATGTTTGCGCTCATGAGCTACCAGGCGCAGCAGGTTTCGACCTGGCTCAAGCAGCGCGTTGGCGAACTGGAGGTGTTCATTAACGATGTGGAAGAGCCGATAGCCGTCGCTCTTGATGCACGGACTGCCCTGGTGCCGGGCGTCGCAGAAACCGATTATGTTTCTAAAGAACAGGCCCGCGCCATCTTCCGCGAAGAGTTTGGCGAAGGCTCCGAGGTGTTTCTGGATGAACCCTTCCTTCCTGCCTCCATCAAGGTGCGTGTCGATTCCGACTACGCCAACGCCGACAGCCTGCAAAGCCTCGTCGAGGAGTTTAGTTCATGGAACCACGTCAATGAGGTGGTCTTCAACCAGCCGCTACTCGTCAAAGTGCAGCAGAACCTGCGCCTGCTCACCGTGACGGGCCTGGCCGTCGGTATGCTTGTGGTGCTGGCGTCGCTGTTTCTGGTGGGCAACACCATCCGGCTGACTATCTATGCCCGCCGCTTGCTCATCCGCACCATGAAGCTCGTCGGTGCCACAGATTCGTTTATCCAGCAGCCCTTTATCATCGAAGGCATTGCGCAGGGCACCGTGGCAGGCGTCACCGCCACCATCGTCGTGTGGATTCTCTATGGTGGTATGGTTGGTTATCTGCCGCAGCTTGCCGTATCGGCCTGGGTGCTGTTGCTGCTTGGCTTTGCCATCATTGGGGTCGGAGCGGTGCTGGGCTGGGCGGGGTCGTTCTTTTCGGTGCGCCGGTTTATTAAGAATGTAGCGTTGCACTGATTTAGGAAGGGGAGAAGCAGAACGGGAGTGTATGTTTCCTATGCCTGCCATCAAGCCGGATGGCCCCGCCTCTTGATTGGAATTACCCATCTGACAGGCAGCCACCTTAGCAGTAAAGACGTTGACGTAATAACCCATCTGCTTGGAGAAGACCTAAAGCGATTCCTATCAAAATAATACGGCCCGGTGTGTGCCTGGAAAGGTGCTACCTGAACCAGATACACCTAGCATTCACTGTATCCTCTAGGCATAGGTTTCCTCTCCCGTAGACCATGCAGCAAATCGCCTATCCCCCTGCCGCCTTACGCTGATGGAGCGTGCAAGCGGCCTGAAAAAAATAACCTCCTGCTACCGTATCTACCCATTCATCTATATGCGAAAGCCCGACGACGGATGTAAGTGTGTGTAGCGTGTCCACTCACCGGAACACTGATTTTGTGTCAAGTTGTAGGAAATGCCGCTCCATCTGTTACACCCATTGCTAGTCCACCTGTCGGTGATCGTTAACCACGTCTCACCGCTTTCATGATAAATCACAGCACCCTGCTTATCGTACCCGCCCTGGTAGCGCTTAGCATCAACTGAATTAAACCAGTGGTGGATAGCTATGCCAAGATTATGATACTCTTCGCTGCTCAACTGATTCATCACGTAGGGGCCCGCTGTGTGTTCCAGGGCAGCCCCTGTACCTCTCCAATAGACAGGCATAAGTTCCTCTTGATAGTAAGGACCCTTCGGATCGGTAAGAGCCCTAGCGTGAGGAAGCGATACTTACTCAGCCCTACAGATGGATGGGTCGCTTCTAGGGGTGAACTCGGTCATTCGGTACAAGCATAAAACTATTTATTCGGTAGTGCAATAGAGAGCCGTTCCTAATTTTTCCCACTTCCTTACTACGCTCTGCCATGCATTCGCTTCTCAAACGTTGGTACAGGCACGGTATCTGTCCGGTTTAGCACCTCCCCAGCCGCTTCGGTATAGATTGCCCAGAGCGTCACCTCATCCGTAGGTTCACGCCTCATTACATCACGCAGGAACTCAGCCGCCAGAGCGGACGCTGACGCCTCGTAGAACGCCGGCTGGATCACGCCGCTAGGCCTTCATGCGCTTCCTGTGGCGTCTCGGCAGGCGTGTTGATAGGCCCAAGCCCCCGTTGCTCTCGCAAGGCTTCGGCGGTGCAGAGGACACAACAACCTATGTCAATCGCTGCTTAACTTGCTGTCCACTATCTTGCGGGAAACCCACTGTCTCCTCTTCCACACCCCCACCCTCCCAAACTCGCCTTCCTCTCTTTGCCGACTCCGTCACACGGCACGATGGATCTATGCAGGGGCACTACGGGTTTAGGCTCGAAAACCACCCCGCATCAAGGAGATTATTTCTATGCAAATCCCTACCATTTTTCGTGGCGTATGGAAGGCGGCTTTTGTGCTGGTTGTCATGGTCAGCTTGGCGGCGTGCCAGGGCAAGGACGCCGGGGTGAGCCAGACCGAGGAGGGCCAACTCGTGCTCGGTGAGGAGGAGCAGACCGACGTGGTGGAGCGGGCTGTTGCCATCGGAGCCCGGACGCTGGTGCTGGACGGTTATAGGGGTACCATTACGCTCAATGGCACCGACGACCGCACTGCTTCACTGACCTTCACGAAGCACGCTCGTGGTCGCGATGCTGAGGCGGCGGCGAAAGCATTAGAGCGCGTCTCGCTGGAAGAGGAGGGCGACGAGACGAAATACGAATATGTGATGCGCGCCCGCGATCCCAACCTGACGAGCGTAGATATAACTGGCGAGGTGCCCCGTAATACCAACGTTGATATCCGGCTAGAGAGCGGCAACGTGCGGCTTTCGGGGGTAAGCGGGCCCATGGTCGTCAAGGTAGAAGGCGGGGATGTGCAAATTGCCGGGGCTGCTAACAACGTGGATGTGGAGGTGCGCAACGGCTCCATTGACCTGGGCGTATACCGCGTCGCAGCAGGCAGCACGATTGAGTTGCGCACGACCAATGGGCATCTTGGCCTGACGTTGCCTGCGTCGTCGTCCACAAAAATAGAGGCACGGACAAGCGCCGGGACCATCACCACCGAAGGCTTGACCTTCGCTGAACGTCAGCTTAACCCGGATGGCGCGGGTGCGCGATTCCAGGGGAGCCTCGGGCAAGGCGGTACCACCATCATGCTACGCACCGAGAACGGCAACGTCTCGCTGACGGAGGGTACGATGATGGAACTGCCAATGCTGGATGATACTATGGAAATGGAGGAGATGCCCGACACCACACGCATGATCCCCCCGGACACCCTGCGCGAGATTGTGCCTACAGACACGTCCCGCATGACGCCTGATACCACCGAACCGGTTGATACTTTGCGTCCCCCCGTTGGCGTGCGTTCCGCGCCGGACACCTTAGACGCATGAACCCCTCGAACCGGAACAGGATGAAAAAAAGCATCAGCATCATCGTATTGGCCGGGTTGCTGCTGGTGGGGTGTGGCTCCGAGCCAGAGACGCCTGAGCCCGTCGAGGTGACGGAATCTGAAACCCGAACCCTCACCCTGCCGGGGGCAGCGCTGTCCGTCGCCGCGTTCAACGGAGCGCTTACCGTAGAAGGGACCCGCGACAGCGTGGTGACCGTGACCTTCGACAAAAAAGCCACAGCCCTTTCACAAGCGGCTGCCGACAGCGCTCTGGCACAGATCGAGATTACGGAGGGCCAGCGCGATACCACGCGCACCCTCCGGCTCAAGAGCGATCCCGACCTCGACACGGCAGTCGATATGACCGTGAAGGTGCCGTACAAAACAGCGCTGACGCTGGAAACGGAAAATGGCATGATCGAGGTGGCGGGCGTCACGGCTCCGATCTCGGCAACGGTGAACAACGGGTCTGTGGAGATCAAAGGAGCGGCCAACGATGTAGTTGTTCAGGGGGGCAACGGCGATATCACTGTCGACATGGCTGGATTCCGAGCGGAAACAAACGTTGATCTGCGCAACAACAATGGCGACATCAACCTGACCGTCCCGCCTAGTGTGTCGGCCATTGTTGAAGCCCAGACGACCGTAGGGGGCATCACTATAGAAGGGGTGAGTCTGGAAGAGCGAACCGAGGAGAAAAGCACTACCGGAAGCCTTGTGAAAGGGAGGACAGGACAGGGCACGGGTACCATTAACTTGCGCACAGAGCATGGAGCCATCACCCTGGAGCAAGGGCAATAAGAGCGGCTCCAAAGCAGGAAAAGACAAGTTGTTACGCAAGTGGGAAAATCTATCAACGGGTTAAGTGGGGTCGGCAGCAAGACGATATATTCTTGCCAGAACAGCAAGTAGAAGTCGGCTCGTCCGGGGATAGGTTTATGGCGCAGCGCGCAAAGTATGGGAAGGGACCCGCTACAACTCCATCAGGGTGGAGGTGGCATTTGAGCCGGATCGCTTACGCGAAAGAGTATGTATTGCTCGTCGGGCTTTTCGTCACCGTTGTTGCCGGGTTGCTGGTGGTTATTTACGGCGGCGTTGCTATTCTTTCGGCGGTGCGGGCCTATACCCATGCCGAGGCGCTCTATTCCAAGGCCCAGAAAGACGCATTCTATTACCTCTCTCAATACG
>DATGCC010000106.1:0-3189 GCA_035312345.1 Rhodothermales bacterium | reverse complement strand
GGGCAAATGGGGGATTGGCGTGTACCTCGGCAACAGCAGTACGGCCTCGACCTACGGGGCGGCCGGTTCGCTCGTGGTCCTACTGCTGTGGGTCTATTACTCGGCGCAGATTCTTTTCTTCGGGGCCGAGTTCACGCAGGTCTATGCCCGGCACCACGGCTCCCACATCCGCCCTGCCGACTACGCCATGGCCCTCCCAGACCTCGAAGAGACAGTACATGCTGCCGAACAACTTGAAGCAAGGAGGGGTGCCTCTGTGCCGCTACCCGCACCTGCCCCACAACCACCTGTCTGGAAGCGAGCGGTACCTGTGGCCCTCGCCTTTTTCGTCGGGCGCTGGCTGGGTCGCCAGGGTACATCTGATGAGGAGTGGTAACCTTGCATCGCCCCCGGTGAAGAAGCAGTTACTGACAGAAACGGAAGACACGGAAGCAGGCTTAACACGTCCGCAACGTTCGTCATATTCTTCATCAGTACCTGAAATGACCCTATTATGCCAACAGACAAGCCTGACTCCTTCCCTAAGCAACATCAGGACAAGCAACCGGGTCTGGAAGAGAAAATGCAGCCAGAGCCGGATTCTACCAATCCTTCGTACAAAGGCAGCGACAAATTAAAAGGCAAGGTAGCGCTTATCACAGGCGGCGACAGCGGTATTGGCAAGGCCGCTGCCATCCTGTTCGCCCGCGAAGGAGCCGATGTGGCTATCGTGTATCTGGACGAGCATGAAGATGCTAAGGAAACGAAATCGCTCATCGAAAAAGAAGGCGCGCGCTGCCTGCTAATTGATGGTGACATTGGACATCGAGATTTCTGCCAGGAAGCCGTCGAACAAACTATTGAGACCTTCGGCAAGCTCAATGTGCTGGTCAACAACGCGGCGGTGCAGTACCCGCAGGAGAGCCTGGAGGCTATTTCAGAGGATCAGCTTGAGAAGACCTTCCGCACCAACATCTTCTCCATCTTTTATATGACCCAGGCGGCGCTTCCGCATCTCAAGGAAGGCAGCGCCATCATCAACACCGGCTCCATCGTCGCCTTCCGGGGGCACGCCATTCTGCTTGACTACGCAGCGACGAAGGGAGCCATCATCGCCTTTACCCGCTCGCTGGCGCAGAACCTGGCGGAGCGCGGCATCCGCGTCAACGCCGTGGCTCCTGGCCCGATCTGGACACCGCTGATTCCGGCCAGCTTTGCTGCGGACAAAGTGGCTTCGTTTGGACAGGACACTGCGTTGGGCCGTGCTGGTCAACCCGAAGAGGTGGCTCCGGCTTACGTCTGGCTCGCCTCAGATGAATCATCCTATATCATCGGCCAGACGATCCATGTCAACGGTGGCGAAATCGTAGGGGCCTGACGCTTTGGTAACAGTATTGAATAATCTGGACGAGGCGCTGGAAGCCTACGCCGACCCGCAGCGTGCTGCCGAACGGGCCGGGTTGCGCTACGTAAGCGACGACGAGCCGGGCCTCTGCCGCAAACGCTGGGGACGCGGCTTTACCTACCTGCTACCCGATGGGTCCCACCTCGACGACGATGACCTGCGCGAGCAGATCGATGCCCTCGCCATCCCGCCGGCCTGGACCGACGTGTGGATCTGCGCTGACCTGAACGGCCACATCCTCGCCACCGGGCGCGACGAAGACGGACGCAAGCAATACCGCTACCATCCCGACTGGCAACAGGTGCGCAGCGAAGCCAAGTTCAACCGGCTCGTCCTCTTCGGCGAAGCACTTTCCCAGATCCGCGCCCGCTGCGAATCCGACCTACGTCGCAAAGGGCTGCCACGCGACAAGGTGCTCGCCGTCGTCACCACCCTGCTCGACCGCACGCTCATCCGCATTGGCAACATGGCCTATGCCGATCAGAACGGCTCCTACGGCCTCACCACCCTGCGTGACCGCCATGTCGACTTCTCGGGCGAGCGATGCACCTTTACCTTCAAAGGCAAGAGTGGCAAGACGCACCAGATTGAGTTTGCCGACCCGCGCCTCGCCCGCCTCGTACGCCGCTGCCGCGATGTGCCAGGCTATCATCTTTTCCAGTATTATGACGAGCAGAACCAGCGCGGTAGCGTCACTGCTGGCGACATCAACGCTTATCTGAAAGAGACGACAGGGCAGGGCTTCACGGCGAAAGATTTCCGCACCTGGGGCGGCAGTGTCCACGCCGCCATGACGCTGGCTGATATGCCGCCGGTGGAATCGGAGAAAGACGCGATCTCCAACATCGTGCAGATGGTGAAAGATGTGGCGGAGCGTCTCGGCAACACGACGGCTGTCTGCCGGGCCTATTACATCCACCCGGCTATCCTCGACGCCTACCAGGACGGCACCTTGCTCGATACCTGGCCCCGCCTGCTGAAAAGCCGCGCCAAGCCGCAACTGGCCCGCGAGGAACATGCACTGCTGCTCTTTTTGAAGGAACGCCTATTGGGTGATTGACCTGGGATCCCGCTTTACTTCATTTTATTAAGCCCAAGTCAAATCAAAAGCATATTTCTTTCGGAAGTGCTTCCGATTCCTTAATTTATTTTGACAAATATGTTTAATAGCCTTATTATTTGTGCCAATCAACCCACACTGGCTTAAAGGCTAATCCTATTTCTGCGTTATGCGTCGACTTCTCCTTCTGGTATTCCTACTCGTGGCAACGGGCGGACAATCCGCTTTCGCGCAGGAAGCGGCGGCAACGATCTCGGCCCCTGATACCGCGTGGCTCCTTATATCGACGGCGCTGGTGCTGTTGATGACGCCAGCGCTGGCGTTTTTCTATGGCGGCCTTGTACGCTCCAAAAATGCGCTCAACACGATGATGATGAGCTTCATTGCCCTGGGCGTGGCAGGCATGCTCTGGGCCATCCTCGGTTACTCGCTGGCCTTCGGCGAAGGATCGTCGTGGATGGGCAACTTTTCCATGGCCTTTTTGAATGGCGTAGGCGTGGAAGCCAACGGCACCATCCCGCACCTGCTGTTTATGGCATTTCAGGGCACGTTTGCCATCATCACCGCCGCGCTGATTTCGGGGGCCGTGGTAGAGCGCATGCGCTTTGGAGCCTACCTGCTTTTCATCGCGTTGTGGGGCTTGATTGTCTACGCACCCGTGGCGCATTGGGTATGGGGCGGCGGCTGGCTCGGTGAACTCGGCGCACTCGATTTCGCAGGCGGCGCAGTCGTGCATATCAACGCG
>DATGCC010000105.1:0-2962 GCA_035312345.1 Rhodothermales bacterium | reverse complement strand
AACAGCCTCGGCTTACTATTGATGATCAAGGGCGACTACACCGCCGCCGAACCCCTGCACCGGGAAGCGCTGGCCCTGCGGAGAAAACGGCTAGGCCCCGAGCATGCGGACGTGGCCCAGAGCCTATACAGCCTGGCCCTGCTGCTACGCAATAAGGGCGACTACGACGCCGCCGAATCTCTCTTCCGCGAGGCACTGGCCCTACGGAGAACGCTACGGGGCGAGGAGCACCCCGACGTGGCCGCTAGCCTGAGTGGCCTGGCCGAGCTGCTGCGCGATATGGGCGACTACGACGCCGCCGAACCCCTGCACCGGGAAGCGCTGGCCCTGCGGAGAAAACGGCTAGGCCCCGAGCATGCGGACGTGGGCACCAGTCTGAACAACCTGGCCTTACTCTTGCGCGACATGGGCGACTACGACGCCGCCGAACCCCTCTTCCGCGAAGCCCTAACCATCTACAGCAAGCAACTGGGCGAAGAGCATGTGTACACAGCTACCGTGATGTACAATCTAGCCTTGGTTTTGCGCGACATGGGCGACTACGACGCTGCCGAACCCCTCTTCCGCGAGGCCCTGGTCATCGAACGAAAGCAGTTCGGCGAGAATAATATGCGCGTGGCTATCACCCTGAGCAACCTGGCCGAACTCTTGCGCAGGAAGGAAGACTATAACGCCGCGGACTCCCTTTTTCGGAAGGCGCTGGATCTTCTCAGAGACCAGTTGCCCGAAAAGCACCCCCGTATCGCAGCGGCGCTCGTAGGGCTGGGACACCTGCGCCTAGACCAGGGCCAGCCCGGTGAGGCTGAACCCCTGCTCCGTGAAGCCTTGGGGATTCGGGAACAAGCATTGCCAGAAGAACACTGGCAACGAGCTGAAGTCCAAAGCCTCCTGGGCGCTTGCCTCGCGGCACAGCAGCGGTTTGACGAAGCCGAACCCTTGCTGCTTGAAGGCTATGACCGTCTCCGTACTGCCCGCGGCGAGCAGGATTCCTACACGCAAAAAGCCCGCGAACACCTCGCCGACCTCTACACCGCCTGGGGCAAGCCCGATCAAACCCGCGCCTACCATGCTGCCCAGGCCAAGTAGCAACACGGCCAAACAGACAACCCCAAGCAACGGCACCTCCCTATCCAAAGAGCGCCGCTTTGACAAAGACAACACAGGCCTCGTGCTGCTGCTTCACGACCGGTCCCATCTGCATCAGTTTGCTCTCAATGCCAACTTCCACCAGCGTCGATCCATCCACCTGCGGGGTAAGATAGATCGGATAGAAAAAACCCCACGTCATAGCGGTAGGTGGCGTGCTGAGAATGAGGCGCGGGTTCTCCTCGGCGATGCTCTCGAGCGTGTAATTACTGGCAGCGACCTTTTGGCGGATCGCCTCTATAATGGCCTCCGGGCTTTGGGCCTTCGTGAAGGCCTGCAAACGCTTCGGCTTCTGCGTCACCACGCTCGCAGCGCTTCGCTTCGAGGCATAGCGCCACGCAAGACCAATAATAACGAGTATCAAGAGCCAGAAGATGAGAGTGTTCATGATGAGACCTCATAGATCATACATTTTGCTATTATAACTCAAGTTGTGTGTCTGGCAGCCCGTCAATACTGAAGGCCCGCACGAAGAGAGACACCTTCAGCTCAAAACCCGCCGCTGTGACTGCTTCAATTGCGCCGTATCACTGTAGCTGCCGGGTGTGAAGAAGACCTCTACAGGGTCCCTTTGCGCGTGGTCATCAGGAAGATCTTTAAGCCGTAGAAGTAGCGACGCTTCGAGGCAATATAGCCCTGAAAAGCATCCTATGTGGCCTCCGTAGGGTACATGCGGCATTGATCACTGCGAACGTTGTCGCAGACCTTCACCGGAAAACTGTCGATGAGAAAGCCGTTTTCTGCCTCTTCTTCCTGTGCTTTGAAGAAGAGGGTGAGGCCCTGAAACAGGTGCATGAACAGATCCGAGGCCCGATGCAAACGACGATTGAATTGGCTCTTCGAGAGCATGTGTGGGACTTGCTCGCGCATGAACAGGCGGGCTGTGAGTTACCGTAGAAGAAGCGGGCAGCGCAGAGGGCGGTGGTCATCACTTCGGCACCGCTGATGCGTCGTTGGGAAGGTTCTTCATGGCTGCAGGCTTGGAGCATATCGTCGATGAGGCAGCAGGTAACGGTGAGAGTGGTGTCCATGGTGTAGGAGAAGGATTAAGGTTGATGGCCTCCTTTTCCAACGGCTGTGGGCACCATTCTTTTCATGCCACCGATTAACTCACAACTTGGGTTACCTCTAGATAAAGCAAAACCCGTAGACTCCAGGAAAATACGAAGTCTACGGGTTTCGGTTCTGACGAAGCCGAAGCAACCTCACTCTGCGCTGTACACCTTCTGCCCGCCCAGATACGTGGCGAGGACTTCGGTGTCCAGAATTTCTTCAGCCGGGATCGTCATGATGTCGCGGGAGAGGATGACGAAGTCGGCGTACTTGGCTGGTTCGAGGGAGCCGAGGATGTCTTCCTGGAAGGCGGCATAGGCGGCGGCGAGGGTGAATGCCTTGAGGGTTTCTTCGCGGGTGAGGCGTTGATCGGGGAACCAGCCGCCTTCGGGCCAGCCGTCGGCGTCCTGGCGGGTGACGGCGGCGTAGAAGCCGAGCAACGGATCGACACGCTCGACAGGAAAGTCAGAGCCGAACGCCAGCCGGGCACCTGTCTCCAGGTATTTGCGCCAGGCATACGCGCCTTTGGCCCGCTCGGCACCTACGCGGTCCTCAGCCCAATACATATCGCTCGTCGCGTGGGTGGGCTGCATGGAGGCGATGATACCGAGTTCGGCGAAGCGCGGGATGTCTTCGAGTGCCACCACTTGCGCGTGCTCGATGCGGTGGCGGCCCAGCGTAAGGCCCGTTGCCTGTATGGCCTGCTCGTAGCCATCCAGCACCACACGGTTGCCCCGGTCGCCAATGGCGTGCGTGTTGATCT
>DATGCC010000104.1:0-2213 GCA_035312345.1 Rhodothermales bacterium | reverse complement strand
GCGGTAGAACCAGGGCAGCAACTTGGCATCTTCGCGCAAGGTGGGTGCAGCTTCCAGCGCCTTGAGCAGGCTTTCCTGTACCGCATCGGCCGCCAGGGTCGGATGGCCCGTTTTTTTGCGGGCATAGCCCAGTAGCAGATCCAAATGGTCAAGCAGGGGCTGGATGTCGGGTTTTGTCGTCATAACAAACTGAAGACGCGCGAGGTCGCTTTCGGTTACATGGGCGGTGCAATGGTTGAACGAAACGGCAACGCTGGCGTACCATCCTCGTTGTTTTTGACCGCCAGCAATCGACGTATCATAGCTATATGAAACCGTTATCCCGGCAAGACGAAGCGTGGTGGGAGCAGTTCCAGGAACTCCTCGACGACCAGATGGAGTGGCCCACCGAGTACGTCTTCAAGTTCATCGCGCCGCAGGAGGAACTGGACGCCTTGCGAAGTGTCTTCGGCCAGTACCCGGTGAATGTGCGTTCCTCCAGCAAAGGTAATTATATCAGCGTGACTGCCCGCATGGAGATGCATTCCAGCGACGAAATTATCGCCATCTACAAAGCCGCCGCCGATGTGGAGGGCGTCATCTCCCTCTGACGACCGCGACCTGCACACCCGCTACCTTGCCTTATGAAAACCCTGCTCTTCCTCCGCCACGGAAAATCTGACTGGGACGCCCCCTACGAGCGCGACCACGACCGCCCACTCGCCAAACGGGGCCGTAAAGACGCTAAAAAGATGGGCAAGTTCATCACGGAGATCGACCTCGAACCGGACAGCATCATCTGCTCGACGGCGCTACGGGCACACGACACCATGAAGCGGGCCAAAAAGGCGGGGAAGTGGGAATCGTCGGTGCGGCTCACCGAGGCCCTCTACCACGCCTACCCCGATGACCTGCTACGCGAGATCCGTGCCGAACCCGATTTCACAGAGACCCTGATGCTCGTGGGCCACGAACCTACCTGGTCCGAGACCGTCAGCGCCTTCATTGGTGGCGGCGACCTGCGCTACCCGACGGCGGCGCTGGCCCGCGTCGACATGGACATCCTCTCCTGGCGCGAGGCGACCTTTGGCATCGGTGAATTAATCCTGATGATGCCACCAAAATTGTTGCCCTGAGCAAGATTAAAAGGCATCCAGAAAAAAGAACCGTGTCATCGCGAGGAGCAACGCGACGTAGCGATCTCGTCAAGAACAGCTTTTCGTGCGAGATTGCCACGCATCCTTCGGATGCTCGCAATGACAGAGGCTATTTTTCGGATATGTCAACTACCCGAGCAGGTATTGGATTAGCTTGATCACCGGCCACAAAAGCAGGAGCGCCATGATGATCGCTACCCACTTGACCGACGAGCGCATCACCGGAAACTCGTAGCCGCAATACGGACACTCGGTGGCTTCGCGGTCTACGTCGAGCGCGCAAGAAGGACATTCTTTCTGAGCTTCAGCCATCACAAACGGTGTTCGTTGAATACAGCGTCCCGCATGTACGCAAGCACGGATTCATCGTTCACTGACGGAAGGGCGGAGCGCCTGCTGAAAACGGTGCGGCGTGACGTAGCGCGTGTGGTAGTCCTGCCAGTCCTGGGAATGGCGGCGGTAAACTGGATCTCCCTGCAAACGACCCGGCGGCGTGTCGTAATTCGGCTCGTCATGCCGGGGTAGCGGGCGCACCGTGGTCGAATACGTGGTGTTGTAATCGCCATCTTTCACCCAGCCATCGCCGATGAGGACAAAGTCGCGCTGCCAGCCCTCGGGCGGAGGGGGCGGGACGGGAAACTGAAAGCGCATCTCATCGCCCGCATTCATAATCACGTAGCGGTCGTCTACTTCGGCCAGCAGCGGGCGCACATCGCCGAAGCGCGTGTAATAGCCTACAAGGTCGAGCCATTGCGGGGCGGTGCTGACGAGGGTTTCGTAATGCGGCACCTCCGGCGAGGCGCGGTTGGCCTCGGTCACTTCGGAGTATCCCCGGTAGCGCAGGTTGGCGATGTCGGGCGCAAGGTGTTGCATGCGAAGATCGGCATCGGGCAGCAGGGTGGTCCATGCAAAGGCGTCCCAGTAGATTTCGAGGTTGGTGGAGAGGCGCACGCGGCGCGGCGTATCTGGCTGAAACGCGCCTTCCAGATCCATCAGAATGGTTTTGTGCTTGCCCGATGGGAAGCCGAGGTTGGGATGCACCACGCGCCAGCCGCCCTGCCCATCCGGCACCTCCAG
>DATGCC010000103.1:0-2838 GCA_035312345.1 Rhodothermales bacterium | reverse complement strand
GCGCAGGTCGGCGACCTGGCCGAGCGGGATCTGCGCGCCCGATGGCGTCGGGATGAGCACCTGACGTAGCGAGGGCAAATCATCGCGCAGGGCACGGGGGTAGCGGATGTTGACTGGGTACCGCTCCAGTCCTTCCACCGTCGTCGTCACGTTCATGCCACCGATGGCGCTCTGGATCACATCCTGCACATCGCCCGTGGTGAGGCCGTAGCGCGCCGCCTCTGCACGCCGGATGTCGATGTCGAGGAAGGAGCCGCCCATCACGCGCTCGGCATAGACAGAGAGCGTACCCTCGGCCCGGCTCAGCACAGCTTCCACCTGCTCGCCGAGTTCTTCCAGTGTCTTGAGGTCTGGCCCGGCGATCTTGATGCCGACCGGCGTCTTGATGCCCGTCGCCAGCATATCGATGCGGGTTTTGATGGGCATCGTCCAGGCATTGGTCAGACCAGGGATCTGGATGGCAGCGTCCATTTCGGTCACGAGCTTGTCCCACGTTATCCCGTCACGCCACGCGTCTTGTGGCTTGAGGATAATCGTCGTCTCGATCATCGTGAGCGGGGCCGGGTCGGTGGCCGTCTCGGCCCGTCCGATTTTGCCGAAGACGCTTTCCACCTCCGGGAAAGAGGCAATGATGCGGTCGGTTTGCTGGAGCAGTTCTTTGGCTTTCTGCGGACTCACGCCTGGTAGCGTAGTGGGCATGTAGAGCATATCGCCTTCATTAAGCGGTGGCATGAACTCGCTGCCGAGTTGTGGAAACGGCACCACGGCATGGCCCAGCAGCATGCGCTGTACCGGCAGTAGCGTCACCACGAGGATCACCGTAGCCGCGATAACCACGGTCCACGGACGCCGCAACGTCCACTCAATGACAGGACGGTAGAGCCGGATGAAAAAGCGCGCGATAGGGTTTTGCTCTTCGGGCCGGATCTTGCCCTTGACGAAAATGACCATCAGCGCCGGTACCAGCGTCACCGCCAGGATCGACGCCGCGCCCATTGCAAACGTTTTGGTAAACGCCAGCGGACGAAACATCCGACCCTCCACCTGTTCGAGCGTAAAGACGGGCAGGAAGCTCACGGTCACGATGAGCAGCGAAAAAAACAGGCTCGGCCCGACTTCTTTCGCCGCTCGAATAATGACTTCGCGGCGAAGGGAAGAGGGAAGAGCCAGGAGGGAAGCGGATGGGGAATCCAGCCCCTCTTCCCCCTTCCCTCTTCGCGCTTCCCTCTCCAAATGCTTATGCGCATTCTCCACCATCACCAGCGAGGCGTCCACCATCACACCGATGGCGATGGCGATGCCGCCGAGGCTCATGATGTTGGCATTGATGCCGAGCAGGTACATAATGCCCAGTGAGATGAGAATGCCGACGGGCACCGTCACGAGGGCCACAAACGCACTACGGACGTGCAACAGGAAGACGAGCACGATGAGCGTGACGACGAGCAGTTCCTCCCAGATCTGCGTCGTAAGCGTCCCAACGGCGCGCTGAATCAGGCCACTGCGGTCATATTCTTCGACTACCTCGACGCCTTCGGGCAGGCCGCTTTCCAACTCGGCCAGGCGCGTCTTGACATCGCGGATGACCTGCTGTGCATTCTCGCCGTAGCGCATCACGATGATGCCGCCGACCACTTCGCCCTGACCATTGCGCTCGGCGATGCCGCGCCGGATTTCGGGGCCAAGCTGCACGGTCGCCACGTCGCCAATGGTGACTGTCGTGCCGCCTCTCGTTTTTAAGGGAATCTCGCGCAGGTCGTCCATGCCGCGCAGGTAGCCCTTGCCGCGCACGATGAACTCGCGCTCGCCCATCTCCAGTAGTCGCCCGCCCACATCCCGGTTGCTCTGCTGGATCTGCATCTTGACATGCGAAAGCGGGATGCCGTACGCCGCCAGCTTCTGCGGATCGACGACGACCTGATACTGTTTCTGGAAGCCGCCGACGGTAGCGACCTCCGCCACGCCATTCACGCCCTGCAATTCATACTTGAGAAAGAAGTCCTGGATGGAGCGGAGTTGCGCGAGGTCGTAGGTGCCCGTCGTGTCGCGGAGGGAATATTCGTAGACCCAACCGACGCCCGTAGCATCCGGGCCGATGGCGGGTTTGGCGGCTTCGGGCAGGTCGCCAGAGACCTGGTTCAAATATTCTAGCACGCGGCTCCGCGCCCAGTACATATCCGTCCCATCCTCGAAGATGACGTAGACGAAGGAGGTGCCAAACATCGAATAGCCGCGCACCGTCCGGGCGAAGGGCACACTCAGCATAGCTGTCGTTAGCGGATACGTCACCTGCTCCTCGACGATCTCCGGCCCCTGCCCGGCATATTCGGTCTTGATGATGACCTGCACATCCGAGAGGTCGGGGATGGCGTCGATGGGCGTATTGAGCGTGGCCCAGACGCCTGCCACGCCGACCAGCAGCGTCATCAAGATGACGAGCAGACGGTTGCGGGCGCTCCAATCTATAAGTCTTTCTAACATGGGTTTATGCGATTGCCGTGATTGGGCATCGGGTTACATATCTTTCATTTCTTCGTCCGACATCGAACCGTGGTCATGAATGCCCATCATCGCGCTGATGGCACTGGCGAGGCGGGCTTCGGAGTCGATGAGGAACTGGGCGCTGGTGACGACAATCTCATCGCCCTCCAGGCCTTCGAGGATTTGCGCACGGCCATCGGCTTCCACACCCACACGCACCGGCACCGGCCTGAAGCGCCCCTCGCCTTGTGCCAGTACCACAATGGCTTGCTCACCCGTGCGGAGGATGGCCTCGCTAGGGATCACGGGGCGCGCTTCTGTTTCGCCGCCGAGTAACGTGACGGTAGCGTACATGCC
>DATGCC010000102.1:0-4343 GCA_035312345.1 Rhodothermales bacterium | reverse complement strand
CCAATGCCTGCACCTTACTGTCCATCGCCAGATGCATCTCATAGCCACTGGAAGGAGGCGTGTCTTCCACACCGTTCCGGTAATCCTTGACTTCCAGCCCATGAATGTTGACGAGCACAAAGTCGCTGCCGGGGGTACCTCGCAGGTAGCGTTCGTATTCTTTCTCGACGCCCGTTTTTCCGAGCAAATCGCCCTGGCGGTACTTGGCATCGGCGTCCTGCTCTCTCCACCGCTCCAACTCGGCGTCGTTGATTTCGCGGATGTAGCCGAGCGCATGCGAGGCGCGGGCCTCGGTCAGATACCGCCGCTTCTGGTCGATCTCGGACGTGACCCCCGGCAAGCGGTACTGATTTTCCATCAGGCGGGCATAGACATCGAAAGGTACCTCGCGGAAGGACGGACTGGCGCGGAACTGGCTCCAAGATTTGGCCTCGGCCAGTTTCGCCTGTACGAGTGAGTCAGGCACTTCGAGCAGGTCGGCGAGCAAGCCTACTTTGGTGTCGTCGAAGTAGCGCGGCGTGATCATCACCGTGTAGGTCGGCTCGTTGGACACAACCAGTTCGCCGTTGCGGTCAAAGACGGAGCCACGTGCCGGCTGCACGCGCAACTCGCGCACGGCATTACCGCGCGACTCGTCGGCGAACTCGTCCTGCTCAATCACCTGAAGCTGCACCATCCGCAACCCGAGGATAGAGATCACCACCAGGATAATCCCGATAAAAATGCGAACACGTACTCTATATTCTTCCATAATGCGTACGGCCCATGGGAAGGCTAGCCAACTTTGTGTCTATCGTAAAAGCCCTTCAGAACGCTGTCAGTTCCTTTAAATCCAGAAGTTTACTCATAATTTATGGGTTTCTGTGAAGGGAAACCGCTCCTGCCCAAGTCTGTTTGCTGGCCTGTTACAATCGAAGGATTGCCCGCCCTTAGTTTTTTCATTACGTACGTATGCCTGCTCGCCCCATCTTTTACATTGCCCGGTTGCTGCCTGGATACCGCCTGCCCATTTTGAGCCGCCTCAATGAGCGCCTGGATGGACGGCTTGTGGTATGTACGGGACAGCCACCAGGCACCTCGTCGCTGTCTTATTTGACCAAGGAGCAGTCCTATGATTTCCCCCATGTGTCCCTCCATAATTACTGGTTGATGGGCGAGCGCGTGCACCTCCAGCCGTTTAGAAAAGCATTCAAAGCCTTCGGCGATCCGGCCGTGGTGCTCACCGAAGAAAGCCCGCGCTCCATCAGCCTTCCTCGCCTGTTGATCTACGCCCGCCAGCGCGGGGCCGGACGGGTGCTGTGGGGCCACTTCTCCTCGCTGAACCGTCGCTTCGATCCTACGCAGCACATGCAAGACCGCTACCGGCTTGCCCTGGCCCGCCGCGTGGAAGCCTGTGCCTGCTACACCCAGGGCGTCGCCGATCATCTGCGGCCCTATCTGCCCGATAAAAAACTCTTTGTAGCACGCAACACCATTGGCATGGACACCCTTTTTGCCCAATATGACGCGCTGGCGAAGCAGAGCAAAATGGCCGTGCGACAAGAACTGGGGCTTGCTCCCGATGCTGCAGTGCTAGCGTTCATGGGGCGGCTGGTGCCAGAAAAAGGCACACAGTTGTTGCTTGAAACCTTCGCCCACATCTGCCAGGATCGACCTGCTGCCCTGCTCGTCATCGGGGCCGGACCAGAACGCGAGGCAATGGAAGCGTACACGGCGCAGCACCATCTCCCGGATGTCCACTTCCTCGGGCCCCTCCCCGATGAAGAAGCAGCTCCCTACCTCTATGCCGCCGACGTGATGCTGATGCCGGGCTACCTGGGTCTGGTTATCAACCACGCTTTTGCGTTTGGCCTGCCGGTCGTCTCGCGGCGTAAGCCGGTCGGCGTCCAGTTTCACAGCCCGGAAGTCGAGTATGTGCAATCCGGCAAAACGGGGTTGCTTTCTGAAGGCGATGGCGCAACAGATCTGGCGGAGGCTGTCCGCACGGTGCTGTTGGATCAAGCACGCTTTTCAGCCAATGCCCTGGACTACGCCCGCACCTACCTCGGGGTCGACCACATGGTGGATGGACTGGAAGGCGCGATTCGCTATGCCACCGCGCAAGTAGGGGCCCACTGAATCTTTAGTAAATGGAGATGCCGTTGGCAAAAAATCAACGACGCATCAGGGCTGCTTCATCACCACGAAAGACCAATATACTGTCTCACCCCATCGAGGTGCCGCCCATCACCGAGACGGACCAGGTCTAGGACTGCCACCTCTGCGCCGTGCTGTTGTATCGCTTCGATGAAGGCGGGGCGGTTTTGCGTTACGATGACGGCTTCTGCATCCTTCATAACCTCCTCCATGCGCGGACGCATGATCTGACCAATCTGGGGCAATTGTCGTTCGAGGTAAGCGCGGTTGCTACCCAGCATCTCTTCTGGATTCACATCAGGATCGTGCACCACCACATCCAGACCGTCCTGCCAGAGTTCGCGGATGAGGGTGATGACGGGGCTCTCGCGCAGGTCGTCGGTACCCGATTTGAAGCTGAGGCCCAGCACGCCCACCTTGCGCACCCCGAGTTCGTGCACCTTGCGGCGGGCGGCTTCTACCTGAAGCCGGTTGCTGGGCAGGATGCCGTCCATGATGGGCATTTGTACCCCTTTGCGGCGGGCATGGTATGTCATGGAGCGGAGATCCTTGGGCAAGCAGGAACCGCCGAACGCAAAGCCAGGCTTCAGATACGCCGTGGAAATATTGAGTTTGGTATCTGCGCAGACCAGATCCATGACGGTGTGACTGTCCATGCCGAGCGCATCACAGAAACGCCCCACCTCATTGGCAAACCCGATTTTGAGCGCATGGAAAGCGTTGTTGCCCATCTTGAGCATCTCGGCCTCTTCTAACCCTACGTGGTAGATGGGCGCGTCGATGCCATCATAGAGTGCAGCTATCACCTCGCCGGACCGCTCGTTGAGTTGGCCGATGACCGTGTATGGCGGCGCGTTGAAGTCCTTGACCGCGCTGGCTTCGCGCAGGAATTCCGGGTTCATTACTACGCCAAAGTCTTCGCCTGCAATCTTTCCAGCATGCTCCTCCAAAAGCGGCGCGAGCACCTTCCGGGAGGTGCCTGGAAACACGGTACTCCGTAGAGCGACGACGTGATAGCCGTCCGTATCGCGCAAGCCTGTGCCTATATTCTCGGCTACATTGCGCACGTAGTCGAGCACCGGCCCGCCATCGGCAGCGCTCGGCGTGCCTACACAGATCAGTGAGACATCCGACTCGGCGACCAGTGGTGTGCCGTCCTGCGTGGCACGCAAGCGTCCCTCTGCTACAGCCTCAGCAATGAGCTCAGCCAGCCCCGGCTCCACGAGCGCGCTCTGCCCGGCATTGATGGCTTCCACCTTTTTGAGGGTAGGCTCAATACCGATGACCTCATGCCCCAGATGAGCAAGGCAGGCTGCCGACACCGTACCCACATAGCCAAGACCCCAGACAAGAATACGCATAACGCTGCAAATCACATGAAGAAAATGGGCCGATGCGAGGGCATCAACCAAAAGGGCTTTATGTTAGCAAACCCGCTGCTACAACGCCTTTAAGATTGAGAGGATTTCAAGAGCGCGAAGCGAAGCCTATGACGCAGCCTGCTTCGCATGGATCCGTGGTATGCCGGAGCACGTTGCAGGCTCGCCTTATCTTGTCCCTCCCCTTGCTACCAACCCTACTGTTTCCTTCTGATCCGCATGGATGTCTTTGTGATCGGTCGTTTTCCGCCGCCGCTTGACGGGCAAAGCCTGGCCACCAAACGTCTTGCCGGAATGCTCACCCCAACGTGGGAAGTCCATCGTCTCAACACATCCATAGCAGCAACACACATACAGGCCGATGTTCAATTTAGTCCGGCTAAAGTGCGCCACTATATCGCGCAGCAAAAACATATTCGCGATGAATTGGCCACGAAGCCGGAGGCTCCAGTGCTGTGGGCATCCATCTCGCCCGCTCTGCTAGGCCACCTGCGCGATGTGCTTACGGTACTTCCCACCTTCCAGCCTAGCCAGACTATCTATGCCGTCATCCACAGGGGCAACTTTGACCGTGTCTTTCGCCATCCGCTGACCGCGATCACGGCTCGTCGCATGGTGCAAAAGGTAGACGGATTTGTCTTTCTGAGCGAGATGCTGGCCGAGCGGTGTGCTCGCTGGATCCCCGATTCCAAGCGATACGTCATTCCCAATACCATAGATGACGCCGTACTTTGGACCGATGAGGATATCACCGCCAAACAACAGCGGCATCGAACCCGGTTACGGCTGCTTTTCTTGAGCAATATGATTGCTTCGAAAGGGTATCTT
>DATGCC010000101.1:0-3036 GCA_035312345.1 Rhodothermales bacterium | reverse complement strand
GGCGGGAGGCCTTTGCGTCAGCGGTGGCTCAATGGCCAACCTGACCGCGCTGGCGGTAGCCCGGCACGCCCGCCTCGCTGACGACATGACGGGCGCGGTGATCTATTATTCCGACCAGACCCATTCGTCCATCGACCGGGGCCTCCGCGTGCTCGGTTTTGCTCCTGAACAGATCCGGCGGCTGCCCTCCGATGAGCACTTCCGCCTCGACCTCCATGCCCTCCGCGAGGCTGTGCGATCAGATCGGGCCACGGGCCGGGTGCCCTTCTGTGTGGTTGCCAACGCGGCCACGACCAACACTGGTGCTGTCGATCCCTTCGTGGAACTAGCCGACTTCTGCCACGCCGAGAATCTGTGGCTCCACGCCGATGGCGCGTATGGTGTGGCAGGCGTGCTCTGCAAGCAGGGGCGCACGGCGTTGGCGGGCCTCGACCGGGTCGATTCGCTTTCGCTCGATCCCCACAAGTGGCTGTTTCAACCCTACGAAATCGGCTGCGTGCTGGTTCGAGATCGACGCCTGCTACGCGACACGTTTCACATTCTGCCTGAATACCTGCTCGATACGCAGGGGCCTGATGAAGAAGTTAACTTTGCCGACTATGGCATCCAGCTTACCCGCAGCTTCCGCGCCCTCAAGCTGTGGCTCTCGTTCAAGATTTTTGGCGTCGCGGCGTTTCGGGAGGCAGTAGCCCACGGCTTTCGGCTCGCCGAAGTGGCTGAACAAACCCTGACCAAGATGCCCGACTGGGTCCTTACCTCACCGGCGCAGATGAGCATTGTCTCTTTCCGGTATGCCCCTGCGGAGCAATCAGCCGCAGCACAGGATGCGCTCAATGTAGAGATTGTCGAGCGCATGTCGGCGGATGGCTTTGCGATGCTCAGCACAACGGTGCTGCGCGATCAAACCGTGATCCGCCTCTGCCCGATCAACCCACGCACCACGGAGGACGAAGTCCACACCACCTTGCACCGGCTAGATGCCTTTGCCCATACGCTTTCATAAAACATATTGCTGAGGTTCATCAATCTTATCAGTGAACCATTAGCAGCAAGGAAGTAGCTGGATCATGACGTGGGCGATCTGGCACCGGCAACATGGTAATACGCGCGGGTTTGTGCTCCGGGGCATACTCGAACAGGATCAGCCACTCGCCATCCTGCGACCATTGAACATGGTAGCACAGGCCCGGCTCACACCCAGCGATATGCTGCGCCTTACCGCCTGTCGCAGAGATCGTGTACAGGCCACAGGTGGTCGCTGAGGTTTGCACGAAACCGATAGAGCGGCTGTCGGGCGACCATGCCAGGGTGCGCTCCCGCTCGGGCGTATCCGTGAGACGAAAAGGGGCACGCATCTCCCTCGGATGGACGTACAGATCAAATTGCTGCTCGTCTTCTCCCTGCTCAATGAAAGCGACCTGCCGACCATCGGGGGACGCCCTGAGCGCCACTTCTTCGCCTACGTGGGCCGTTAGCGTCACGAAGTCTTTCATTTCCACGGTGACATCGCCGCGACGCTGCCAAAGAACGATCCCCACCAGCTCCACCAGTATGAACCCACCCAGCAACACCAACACCATGCGGCGATGCTGCCACCAGCCACGGCGCTCCGGCACCTGGGCTGGACGCTGCTGCTCCTGCGGTGCCTTGTTTGCTGCGGGATGGACAACCGTCACCGGGGCGATGAGCCGATAGCCGACGGTAGGTATCGTTTCGATGAGATGCGGATCGCTGGCATCGTCGCCCAGCGTCCGGCGGATTTCCGAAATGGCACGCGGCACCACCGACTCGGTAACCACCGTGCCTGCCCAAACGGTTTCGAGCAGTTCCTCTTTCGTACCGACCTGCCCCGGCGTGGCAGCGAGGCAGCACAGCACCTGCATGGCCTTGGGCGTGAGGCGGTGAACTCCCTCGGGGCCTTCCACCTGATGCGCACGCGGTTCAACCCGCCATGCGCCCACACAAAAAGGGCGGTCGGTGTCGATCAGTAAGGCAGGATCCTGGCCTGGGGTGGTTGCTTCGTGTTGCATGGATACACCATTTGTCATGCGGGTGAAATAAAGCTCCCAGGCGGTTTAGACCCGTGTTTGGGGGGATGGTCATAAAAACATCATAAAAGGGTAAGCCGCTTGTCATAACCTTTGCGACCTCGACGCCGTATTGCTTCCTGTCTTCTGACGCGTGGTACGGGGTGCCTGCTGATTCTTTCCCAGGGAATCGCCGGGCACCCCGACCATCATGGCCTGCCCCCGCTCATCCCGACGGCCCGCACCCGATGGTTTATTCACGATGGGAGGACCGTAGTCATGAAAACATTCGTTGTATCGATGACCCTGCTGGTGCTTGCCAGCGCGGCTGGATGCAGCAACCTCCAGCCGGTCGATTCCTCGACTCGTGCAAACCGGGACCACCTCACCCGCGAACAGATTCAAGCGTCGGGCCTCGCTACGGCCTTTGACCTCATCCGAGCCCAGCGCGTGAGCTGGCTTCGAGAACGACACCGCCCTTACCGCCGTAGCGATGAAGCCATAGCAGTATACCTGGACGGCTCGTATTTTGGAGGCCAGGAATCTCTGTACCACTTTGCTACCCGAGATATCTTTTCCCTACGGCGCATCCGCCCCGAAGATACACTCCGCTTGCTGGGCCGCGACCATCCCAACGGCGCAATCCTTATAGGCCGATATGAGGGTTCTTTTTTGCAAGAGCACTAATTGCAGTTAGGCAACGTGTGCCTAGCTGTCGCCATTGGCATACCCGGCAGCAATCTCAGCGAGGCGGGTCTGGATGGCGTCTTCGGAAAGCCAGTGCCCCCGCACCATCACCCCCGTACGCTCGCTGATGTGCGCCACGTCGTCGAGCGGATTGGCGTTGACCAGGAGCAGATCGGCGCGCTGCCCCTCGGCGATGGTGCCAAAATCGTCGGATTCAGCAAAATACCGCCCTACATGGCTGGTGCCAGATTCGATGATCTCGTAGGGCGTCATGCCTGCGGCTTCCATTCGTTTCAATTCGCGGTGCAGCGAGAAGCCGGGC
>DATGCC010000100.1:0-8249 GCA_035312345.1 Rhodothermales bacterium | reverse complement strand
ATGATGGAGCCAGCCAGTTATACAAGCGATCCGCCACCCGATCCCAGTTGGCCTCTTCCAACACCTGCTGACGACCATTCAGCCCCAGTGTCGCGGCAAACTGCGTATCGGTCAACAGTCGGATGAGAGCATCGGCCAAGCCAGCCACGTCATCGGGCGTGACGAGTAGACCCGTTTCGCCATCCTGCACCGCGTCGGGAATGCCACCGGAGCTTGCCCCGACGACAGGTTTGCCACAGGCGTTGGCTTCGAGAAAGACGATGCCAAATCCCTCAACATACGGCACATCCTCGCGAGACGGCATGACAAACACATCACCCACATTATAATAAAGCCGCAGGTTATCATACGGGATGCGCCCGAGAAAACGCACATGGTCAGCCACACCAAGGTGCTGCGCTAGCAACGTGAGACGCTCCTGGTCCGGTCCGTCGCCACCGATGAGGTAACATGCGTCGGGTACAGCCTTCAAAATATACGGCAGCGCCCGAAGTACGGTGTCGATGCCTTTGCGGGGAACAAGGCGGCTGATCGTCAGCAGGATTTTGTGGTCTGTCAGACCCAGGTCTTCGCGCAAAGCGGTTGCATCTGCTGGGTAAAAACGGGCTGGGTCCGTTCCATTGTTCAGCACCCGTATGCGGCCAGGAGACACGCCGCGTGCTTTTAGCAGATGGCCTGTATAGCGACTGACCGGGAAAAGCCCATCCACGCGGCGCAGCACGGTGTTGCGGAGGCCATTGTAGAATGTCTTCAGCAGCGGGACCTGCGCCAGCGGCTCCAGCAAAAGCTCGCGACCATGTGCCGCTACAAAGATCCGCCTGGGACCGCCGAAAGGCCTCGCCAGCAAGGTGGCAATAGCCGTGGGCCATTGCACATGGAAAGCTGTATCGAACCTACGCTGTTGGGCGAGCCGAAGCACGGGGGTAAATGCTTTGACGGATAACGTGTTGTACGAGGCCTGAACACGGACCACCTCGAAAGGAAGCGTAGCGTCCACTGCTTCATCGCCGGGCCGCTGCGGAGCTACAACGGCAAAATCATCACAGCGAGCCGCAAGTCGACGGCTCAACTCGTACGCATACGTCTGCGTCCCACCCACATCCGGGGGGAAATCCTGGGTGATGAAAAGCAAGCGCATGTGACACAGTTCTGGAAAAGGCTAATGGATGCATGATACGGCAGCGTGACCCCTAAAACATATTCACGCATCACGTCACCCGCATGCTCAGTCGCTCAATGCGTTCTCGCTTCGAGGCGTCGAGCCGTTGCAGCACGTAATCAATGAGCAGCGCCCACGGGAAGGCGAGCAGAATGAGCAGGTAGGTGTTCGACGTGAACGTCAGCCGCATCACCATCCAGATGCCAATGTGCATGCACACAAGCAGCGGCATGATGACGATCCGATAACGCTTGAACCACATCGTAAAGCCGAACAACTCCGTTAGCAGGCCGAAGGTGAGAATGGCGGTGGCGAGCCAGTAATATTCCAGCGCCCAGTCTTGCAGCCAGGTGTAATCGAGCGTGCCAGACTTCGAGAAGGTATCTACGGCGCGTTCCTGGATCCACATCCACAGGTGCCTTCCATCGGGCCAGGTTATCCCGCTGGCGAAGAGCTTACTGCCTGCTGCCGTCGTGTAGCCGAGACCGAAGAAGAAGTAGCACAACCCGAGCGCCGTACGCCGCACGAGCTTGCGCTCCCGAAAAGCCAGCGTCGCTGCTGCCAGAGCGACTACCGTCATCCCCACAAAGTTAGAACCGTGCGAGATTTCGCCCTGGCTGAACCGGGCCACGTACTGAAGGTGGAACAGCAAAAGCGTGACCAGATAAGCAGGCCGCCACAGCCGGGTGTATCCAACTAGCGCCATCACCGTAATCGCCACGGCATTGATAATCCCGAGCGGATGGGTGAACATGAAGGTGATGTCTACATATTCCGCGATGCCGAGCGGCAGTACCACATCGCCCAGCCGCGAGAGATACGGCCCCCAGCGCCACGCATACTTGATGGTGTGATAGATGACGAAGAGTTCAAAGATCCGGTAGAACAAAAGCTCGCCCGTCGTCTCCTCGCGCTCGTAGTCGAACAAGTTATGTAGCAGTTTCTCGATCATAATCGCTTCGTATTATCTGACTGCTCGCTCGGAGACTGCTCAGTCGGTGTTATACTTCAGGTTCGGGTTGAAATAAGTGGAGTCCGGCGTCATCAGTAGGAACGGCGTGAAGACGACGATCACCGAGTCGCCTTCAATAGAGCCGTCGCCGCGCAGGATCATCAGGTTCTTCGACGCCAGATCCTCAGCGAAAACGCGGCGCAGGCCCGCCACGCGGCGCGCGTTCCATGTCTCCGACTTCGAGATAAAGTTGGAGATGTCATTTTGCAGGATGCCGCGGTCGTCAAGGGCGTAGGTCTGGCCCGGCAGGTCGTCCAGTGTGCTGGTGCGCCAGAGGTTGGGGTCGTCGGTGGAGGGCATCTCCCGGACCAGCGAGCGCACCCACGGATGGGCTCCCCGCGAAAACATGGGATAGATGCTGAAGGGCCAGAACTCGCCCAGTTCGTGCCGGGTGGGATTGGACCACACGACATCGCCCATGTGGCTACTCACCAGCAGGGCGTGCAGCACGAACAAGCCTAGTAGCAAGCGACCCGCTTTTCGATAGATGTCTTGCATGGGTGTAGTATGTTCGATGAGAGGGTGGCGCAGGCGATTCGATTTCTTTACGGGGAATGATCAAAAAGCTTGCATTTTTTCGTAGATTGTGAAAATATTGGACCAATTCTTATCACCCGTCCCTTGTTTCGCTGCGTTTAAGAAAAAAGGCACGTCCTCGCTGCTGCGCTTCGTCTATCAACTCAAAGGTAACAACCATGACCATCCTCACCCACGCTCGTATTCAACGTTATCTTTCTATGATGACGTTGGCGCTCATCCTCTTCCTCAGCACCGGACTGGCTACCTCCGATGTGCTCGCCCAGAAAGTACGCATCGACGAGAAAGCCGCTCACGGTGTCTCGATGGCCTTCCATCAGGGTAAATACTTCATGGCCTGGACCGGCCTCAGCAACCAACTCTACATCATGCGCTCCGAAGATGGTGTGGACTGGCGCGCCAAGATTTCGCTCGATGAAGCCAGCGGGCACGCACCAGATATGGCCTCCGATGGCGAATACCTGTACCTGCTCTGGACGGGCGAAGATTCAGAAAACCTCTACGTGATGCGTTCCCGCGATGGCATCGACTGGAGCAACAAGGTCCGCTTCGACGAACGAACCGATGCCCGCCCGGCTATCACCGGCTCGGACGACGGACGCCTGCTCATCGCCTGGAAAGGGCAAGGCAGCGACAACCTCTACACCATGCAGTCTCGCGACGGCGTGGACTGGGGCGCGAAGGTAAGGCTCGATGAGCAAACCAACAACGGCCCGAGTGTCACTGATTACAACGGTCGGTTTATGATTGCCTGGACGGGCGTCAGTGAAAATCACATCTACATCATGCAATCGCCCGATGGTGTAGACTGGCGAACGAAGGTGCGCCTCGATGACCGTAGCCGCAAAGCGCCGTCGCTGGCGGTATATGAGGGCAAAGCCTATCTCGGATGGATCGGCGAGGACGCCGGCGATATCTACGTGATGTCTACCGAAGATGGCGTGGACTGGCGTAGCAAGATCAAGACCGGCGAGCAGACGCTCAAAAGCATCAAGCTGACGGGCGGGCACAAGCTGGCTGCCACGTTCCAGGGCAAAACGAGCGACAACATCTACGCCCTTATGTCCCGCGACGGCGTGGATTTCTAAATTCCGTTTCTTTGATAGCTTCGACAGGCGCTTCCGGCCCGGCCACATAGCACTCCGGGGTGGAAGCGCCTGTCTTTTATGTTTGAAAAGTTCTGACTTTTACCCATCGACTCCGTAGTGGGATGGATTCAGAAAAGAGGTCCCATTTTTATCTGTACCGCATCCCGACCGTAACCCGCATCACGCTGGAACGCGAACTCAAAAAGCAGTTTGCCCGGCTAAAGCAACGCGGCGGTGGTAGGGTGCTGGATGTAGGAGCCAAGCAGGCTCCGTATGTGGAAGACATCGCGGCGACGACGTACCTGACGCTTGACATCGACAAATCCTGCAACCCGGACCTCTGTTGCGACCTGCACGACGTCGAATGGACATCGGAGTATTTCGACACCATCATCGCCACCGAAGTGCTAGAGCACCTCTACGATCCCCAGCAGGCCCTTCGAGAAATGCATCGCCTGCTCAAACCCGGCGGTATCTGCTTGCTGTCCACCCGCTTTATTTACGAATACCACGCTGACCCCAACGACTATTTTCGCTTCACCGAGGATAGCCTTGCCTACCTCCTCCGCGACTTTAGCCGGGTGGAAATCTACCCGCATGGCAATCGCTGGCAGGCCATCTGGCAACTCCTTGCTGGAAGCAAGCGAACGCTTGGCCTGCTGAGTTGGCTCAACCCGCTCGTCGCACGCATCAAGCAGAAAGAAACCCGGTGTCCGCTGGGCTTCGTCGTCTGGGCCGAGCGCTGAAGCAGTGACTGCCAGGACGAGAGAACCCTTGTTTTGGCTCGCGTGTTCATGGGAACAACCGAACGGCTTTATCCCCCATGACCCTCGACAACCTCAAATCTCGCTGGACTACCTTTGCCGCATCAAAACGGGGCAAGGTGGTGCTACGTATTCTGCGAGTGCTGTTCGTGGGCGGCATCATTGCGTACCTGGCCTATGAACTGACCAAGATCGGATGGGCCGAGATCTGGGCGGCACTGCCGACGAGCCCGCTCTTCTACCTGCTCTTCCTGCTGCTCTACTTTTTGCTTCCTGTCACTGAAGTAGTACTCTACCGAATCATCTGGACGTTCGATGCCTGGAAGAGCCTGCCTGTTTTTATCAAAAAGCGCGTCTATAACAAAGACGTGATGGGCTACTCCGGCGAGGTGTACTTCTACACCTGGGCGCGCAAGAGCATCGGACTCTCAGATGTCGAGGTTCTCAAAGACATTCGCGACCAGAACATCATCTCATCGGTCGCCTCTACGGTGATTGCGGTGGTGCTGGTGACTTTTTTCCTCTACGGCGGCCAGCTTACCATCACCGACCTCGTCGGCGAAGCCAACGTGACGTATATGATGGGCGGCGGCATCGTGATCACCATTTTGACGGTGATTGGCATACGGCTGCGCAAGTACCTCTTCTCGATGGTGCTCAAGACGGCGTTGCTGATCTTCGCGTTGCAGTGCGTGCGGCTGGTGGCCGGGCAGGCGTTGCAGATCGGGCAATGGGCTGTGGCGATGCCGGAGGTGCCGTTGCGCATCTGGTTCACGTACGCCGCCATGTCGCTCATCATCAGCCGTATTCCCGTCATTCCCAACCGCGACCTGCTCTTTCTGGGTGCGGGCGTCGGACTATCGGGCGTCGTCCATATTTCCTCGGCGGGCGTGGCGAGCATGCTGGTTGCCCTCACCGTGCTCAACAAAATCCTGAACCTTACCTTCTTTGCAGGCCTCTCGTTGATGGGCCGCCACACAACGGAGCCCGCGCCCCCTACCGAGATGCTCCCGCTGATGCGCAAGACGGAGGAAAAGCAAGAGCCTAGGAATCTAGGAGCCTATGAGACTGAGGAATCGGGCATCCTAGATTCATAGTCTCCCAGACTCCTGCATCAGACCATCGGCATAAAGTTTGTTGTACCAAGTATATCTGTTACGATGGCCGAAGATGCGGCGTCTGGCAGGTGTCAACAAACTCCGAATACAGCGTTTATAAACCATGTATAGAATCATCCAAGGGCTCTTTTTGATCGGCATGCTGGTGCTTTTCCAGAGCAGTGATCGCCTCGTCAAAGAAGCCATGGCGCAGCGGATCGTCGTCGAAGATTTCGAGGGGTATCCGGCAGGCGTCACGCCCTATGAGTGGAAGCAGCCTCACAAGAAATCGCGGTCGATGCGGTCGTTTCCGCGCGAGGTAGACCGTGATAACGATTATTTCGAGGTGATCAGCGAAGGCGGCAACAAGCGCGTGCGCTTCTACACCAGCAACGAGAGCACGCAGATCGTCAAGCTAAATGGCGAGGGCTATACCTGGAACCTGCGCACCCACCCGCGCCTCGCGTGGGACTGGAAAGCGACGCGGTTGCCCGAAGGAGCCCGCGAAGATGAGAAAGACCTCAACGACTCCGGTGCGGCCTTTTATGTGACCTTCAACACCGACTGGCTTGGACGCCCGCGTAGCATAAAGTATACATACAGCAGCACGTTGCCGGAAGGTACCGTCGCCGAGTACGGGCCGCTCCACGTCGTCGTGGTAAGCAGCGCCCGGAACGGCACGGGCGACTGGGTCCACGTCGAGCGCGATGTGGTGGCCGACTACTACCGCTTCTTCCGTGGCGATCCGCCCGACGAGCCGATCTCGGTCACCCTCTGGAGCGACTCGGACAATACAAAGAAGATCTCGGAAGTGTATTTTGACAATATCACCCTCCTGCCTGCCCGGTAGGTAGGAGTCTATGAGTCTGAGAGTCTATGAGGCTAAGATATCGTAGGGTAACGCCATCTTAGTCTCGTAGACTCATCGCCTCAACCCTCCTCACCCAATTCAACAACGATGGATCGTCTTTTCGAAGCACTGCGGCCGTTTATCCGAGGCGTGGTTACGTATGCAGGATGGGTGCTGATCGTGGCGCTGTTGCTGTCCGGGCTGGGCGTCTATCTGGCGCAGAACCTGCGGATCGATACGGATTTCTCAAAACTGATTCCGCCGGAATACCCGAGCGTGCAGGCGCTGGAGAAGATCCGCGCGACTGTCGGCGGCGGCGAGACGACCGTAGACCTTGCCATCCAGAGTCCGTCATTCGAGGACAACAAGCGGTTTGCCGAAGCGCTCATCCCACGGGCGCTTGAATTCCAGGGCGAGGGGCGTAGCGAGCCGTACTTTACCCGCGTCGATTTCTACCACGACACCGAGTTCCTCAAAGACAACGCGCTCTACTTTGCCTCGACGCAGGAGCTGCAAGAACTCGAAACCTATCTGACCGATCAGATCGAGGAGGCGAAGCTGGAGGCCAATCCGTTTTTCTTTGACCTGGAGGACGAAGAAGAAACCGATGCGCAGGAAACCGATGAATCGGCGGAAGCGCTGGCTGCGGCCTATGACGACATTGTCGGGCAGGAGTATCGGGTGTCGGAGGACAGCACCACGCTCGTTGTGCGCTTCGTCCCGGCAGGCTCCTCTACCAACATCAGCTACATCGAAGATCTGTACGGCGATTTTGAGAAGCTGATCGTCGCGGTCGGCCCCGAGTCCTTCAATCCAGAGATGGAGACGACGCTGGCGGGCCGGCTGCTGCGGCAGAAGATTGAGGTCCGCGCCATCACCGACGATGTGCTCGGCTCGTTCGGCGTGGGGATGCTGACGGTGTTGCTTTCGGTGGTGCTCTACTTCTTCTACAAAGCCTACCAGGCCCGTGCCGGGCGGCGGTTCGATGCCAAAGTGTTGCTCTCCGAACTGGCGCGGACGCCGATTATGGCGCTCGTCATCGGCCTGCCGCTCTTGATGAGCCTGACCTGGACGTTCGGCGTAGCGTATTTGCAATATGGTGCGCTCAACCTGATGACCTCTACGCTCGGTCTGGTGCTGTTCGGCCTCGGTATCGACTATGGCATCCACTTCTACGCCCGTTATGCCGAAGAACGCGGGGCCGGGAAATCCATCATCGACGCCGCCGAGCAGACGTTTGTCAGCACCGGGCAGGCCATCGCCGTCGGTGCGCTGACCACGGCAGGCGCGCTCTACATCTTGATGATCGCAGACTTCCGGGGATTCAGTGAGTTCGGTTTCATCGCAGGTACGGGTGTGCTCTTTGCCCTCATTGCAATGACCGTGGTGATGCCCGCGCTGCTGGCCGTTTTCGAGCGCTTCCGCTTGATGGACTTCGAGGCTGGCTCCGCGGCAGTTCCTGTCCATGATACACAGCGAGGTCGCTTTCCGGCAGCACGTGGGGTGGTGCTGGGCAGTGTCGCTATCGTGATCGCCGCGCTTGTTTTCATTCCGCGTGTTGAGTTTGAGTACGAGTTTGGCAAGCTGGAGCCGGACTACCCGGAATGGAACGAGCGCAATAGCCAGGTGCGGCAGGCCTTCAACGACCGCAACCGGCGCAACCCGGCCTACATCATCGTCGATACGCCGGAGGAGGTGCCCGCCGTGGTGGATGCGGTGCGGGCGCACATGGCGCAGGATAC
>DATGCC010000099.1:0-6538 GCA_035312345.1 Rhodothermales bacterium | reverse complement strand
TGGGGAGCAAAACCTCGCGCCAGATGAACGTCAAAGTCAAACGAGGCGGGCAGGTCGTCGCGTTCTGGCCGATGAGCAATATGTCGAACCCGGTAGATTTTCCGCCTTACTGGGAACGGCTCGACATCAGCCTGCGCGATGACAGCAGCGGCGGGTTCTCAGCAGCCGACATCCTGAAGGACGGCAGCTATGAGGTCGTTGTGACCGTGGACGACCAGCCCTACGCCACGTATCGCTATACGACCAGCGGCGGCCAGATCCAGCACCAGGACCGACAGGTGCGCGACCAGACCAATCCGTTTGAATACATTGAAGGCGACACGCAACGCTATTTTATGAAGCGTATTCGGTAGGCAGCACCACTACGTGCGCGCATCGCCTTGCTATCAAAGGATGCCAAAATTTAGCGTGCAGCGGCCTTGCAGATCAGGGGTCGCTGCACGCTAAATTTTTTTCCAAAACCTATTGGTAATAAACAATCATTTACGTTACTTCATCGCCCAGCCTTTTCTGTCCTGAGAGATACATGATGTTTATTAATGGCTCTTCTCTTCTTAGGACTTTTCTTCTCCTATCATAAGCTTTACCGGCAAGCGCTGAGAAGGTCTCTGGCCTGTCCCTCAAGGAGTGCGCGTGCTCATGCTGAGAACATACTTGGAAGCCTCTCTCTACCGAGACGCCATCCGGCTTTATTTATGGAATAGCCGCACAGAAACACCCTTTTTGATTAATCAGAAAGGTGCCTATGACGGTCATTGGGGCTCCCCATACAGGTGTCTTTCTACCCGTGCTTCCCAAACACCTCAAGCCCCTCGTGCTCCTCCCGGCCGTGCCTGAGTCTATACCGATAGACTGGTACGGCTTCAAGTTATTACTGCCTTCAAGCATCCCCTCACATCTCCCAAGACGCATTCTGCGCTCTTGAACCACCACTCAGAGGTTTACGACGATGAAAACAAAGATGCTTCTCCACCTGCTTTTTAGCGGTATCCTCTTTCTGCTGATTAGCGTGCCCAGCCTGGCCCAACAGGCCGACCTCAAGAAAGTAGTCGATCATCTCAAGCAGAACGCCCAATCGCTGGCCCTGGCCGAGGCCGACCTCACCGATCTCATTGTAACCGCCCAGTACACCACCAAGCACAACGGCGTAACCCACGTCTTTCTACAGCAAACCTATGAAGGCATCCCGGTTCACAATGCCATCATCAACGTAAGCATCGACCGGCGGGGCCAGGTTATCTATGTGGGCAACCGCGCCGTGCCCTCGTTACAGAAGGCGATTCGAAGCACGGCGCGGTCGGTAGAACCCGCGCAGGCCGTGCAGGTAGCCAGCCGCCACCTGAACATCGAACTCACCAAAATGGTGACCGTAGAGCGGCAGATTTCCTCGCGCGAGGTGATCGTATCAAGCGGCAGCGAGACGCGTGAGGATATTCCCGCCAAACTCGTATATCTACCGCTGGAAGAAGGGGGCGTACGCCTCGCCTGGCACTTGACCATCGACACCCCTGAACACCTGTGGAGCACCTTCGTCGATGCAGGCACGGGAGAAGTGCTGTTCACCGAAGACCTGGTACTCGAAGAAAACTGGGACATGACCGATGGGGCAGAAGACCAGCGCTTCCTGTGGGAGGTGCGCCAGCAGCAGGCGGTAGCCAACATGCTGCTCCCGGTGCCAGCCCAGCAGCCCGGAGCGCCCATGCAACCCACCGCTCCCTTTGTAGATGGTGCCTCGTACAACGTGTATGCCCATCCGTCGGAAAGCCCAAGCCACACGGGCGATCCCGAAATGGACCTGCGCACGCTCGTCGTGAATCCAGCCGACGCCACTGCATCGCAACTGGGTTGGCACAACGATGGCAGCACCGCCTACACCATTACCCGCGGCAACAACGTACACGCTTATACGGATACCGATGCTAACAACATAGCTGATCCCGGTAGCGATCCTAGTGGAGGAGCAGGCTTGTTCTTTGACTTTCCCCTGGACTTCACCATGGAGCCAGATACCTACCGGCCTGCGGCGGTCACCAACCTCTTCTACTGGAACAATATCATCCACGACATCACCTACCAGTACGGCTTCGACGAAGCCAGCGGTAACTTCCAGGTCAACAACTTCGGGCTGGGCGGACTGGGTAATGATGATGTCCGCGCCGAGGCCCAGGATGGCAGTGGCACCAACAACGCTAACTTCGGCACTCCTTCCGACGGCAATCGCCCTCGTATGCAGATGTTTCGCTGGTCAGCCCAGATCCTGGTCACGGTGAATACACCCGCCGGGATCGCCGGCGACTATAATGCATCGCCCGCCGCTTTTGGCCCTGCGCTCACCCCGGCAGGATTCACGGGCGATGTCGAGTTGGTTAATGACGGGGGCGGCTTCTCTCCGACGGACGCCTGCGAACCCCTCATAGGCTTTACCCCAGGCAAGATTGCGCTGCTGGACCGTGGCGATTGTACGTTTGTCATCAAAGTCAAGAATGCCCAGGATGCTGGCGCTGTTGCGGTCATCGTCGCCAACAACGTATCACCGGGCACCAACACGATGGGCGGGGCCGATGCTACCATCGTTATCTCGTCGGCGATGATCAGCCTGGACGATGGCAACCTCTTCAAGACCCACCTGCCCGTCAACGCAACGCTCAAGAAGAATGGTGCCGACCGCGACAGCGACTTCGACAATGGTGTCATCGTGCATGAGTATGGGCATGGCATCTCGAACCGGCTCACGGGTGGCCCGGGCACCGTCAGTTGCCTGAACAACCAGGAGCAAATGGGTGAGGGCTGGAGTGATTTCTTTGCACTCCTCCTGACCGACGAGAACACTGAGAACCGGGGCATCGGCACGTATGTCACCTTCCAGCCGACGTCCGGCCCTGGCATACGCACGTTCCCCTACAACACCAGCTTTGGCATCAACCCGTCCACCTACGACTTCATCAAGGTCCTTGCGGTACCCCACGGTGTCGGCTCGGTGTGGACAACGATGCTCTGGGACATGACGCGGAATCTCGTTGACCGATATGGGTACGATTCGGATGTCTATGGTGGCACCGGTGGCAACAACGTGGCGCTTCAGTTGGTCATGGATGGCCTGAAGATCCAGCCCTGTAATCCGGGTTTTGTGGATGGTCGCGACGCGATCCTGGCTGCCGACGCCGCTTCCGGCGGCCCCAATGAGTGCCTCCTCTGGGATTCCTTTGCCAAACGAGGGCTTGGCTTCAGCGCCGACCAGGGATCTTCCTTTGATCGATCCGATGGCACCGAAGCCTTCGACCTGCCAGAATCGTGTTGCACCTTTGCCATCCTGGCAGGTAAAGTGAACGACCTAAAAAATGGAGGAGCACTCAGCAAAGGGCAAGCCAACTCGTTGCTGAAAAAGCTGACCAATGCCGAGCAACAGATCAATAAGGGACAGGCGCATGCAGGCATCAACATCCTCAATGCGTTCATCAATGAAGTGAATGACCTTGTTGCACAAGGGGTCTTGACAGCAGCTCAGGGACAGACCCTGCTCGACTGCGCGCTGGGGGTCATCAACCGGACGCAGCAGGCCAACCCGAGCGCCCGCATGGCCGACGCTGAAGGCCAGCTCCAGGCCCAGACGCTGGACCTGACGACGGCAGGCGAGATTCCCACGACGTTCGGCATCGACCAGAACTATCCGAACCCCTTCAATCCCACGACGGAGATCCGCTTTGGGCTTCCTGAAGCCACTCCTGTTCGGCTGGTAGTCTATGACGTGATGGGCCGTGTCGTAGCCCGCCTCGTCGATGGCAACCTCCCGGCAGGTTACCACATGGTATCCTTCGACGGCAGCCACCTGGCCAGCGGGATGTACCTGTACCGGATCGAAGCAGGTTCCTTCCTCCAGGTCAAGCAAATGATACTTATCAAATAAGCACAGCCTGACATCTGTCATTCAGCCGGATCAGGTATCCACATCCTGATCCGGCTGGAGACAGATTCCATGTTTCCTGTATTACCCGTGCTGTCCGTTGTGGCCGAAGTGCTCGAAGCCCCCAAAGGCCAGCGGGATGACATCACCGTCTGGGGTCTGCACCTCTACCTCATCGCCCGGCTGCGTCATCTGGCCGACGACGACGAAGGACTCCGGGTCGAGCTTGTCGAGGTCATCTTCGGGAATGGTAAAGAGTAGTTCGTAATCCTCGCCGCCGAAAAGGGCGTACGTGTCTACATCTTCGGCAAACTGGTCGGCTACGCTGCGGGTCTCTAGCGCGATGGGCAGCGCAGAAGCATGGATGAGCGCGCCGCACCCGCTCTGCTTCGCCAGGTGATGCACCTCAGAGGCCAACCCGTCCGACACGTCGATCAGCGCGTGGGGGCGCACATCGCGGGCCGCCCAATCGCGCACGACCTGGAACTGCGCAAGCGGGGCCAGTTGCCGCTGGATGACGTACTGGAAGGGCTCCAGATTGGGCCGGAATTCCTCGCGTTCTTCCTGCATAGCACGACGCTGGTCGATCATCACTTTGAGGCCTGCATAGGCCGCCCCGAGGTCACCCGTTACGCAGAGCGCATCGCCGGGCTTCGCGCCGCTTCGATAGACCACATCCGCTTCGTTGGCTTCCCCGATGACCGTCACCGCCAGCGTCAAGAACCGTGCTGCCGTGGTGTCGCCGCCGATGATGGAGAGATGATAGGCTTCGCTGCCCTTTTGCAAGCCCCGGTAAATGGCCTCAATCATTTCGACCGAGACATTGTTGGGCAGGCCCAGTGCCACGGTTGCGTAGCGCGGCATCGCGTTCATCGCCACCACATCGCTCACATTCACCGACATCGCCTTGAAGCCGAGGTATTCCATTGGCATGAAGGCCCGGTCAAAGTGGACGGCTTCGATGAGCGCATCCGTGGTGACGACATGCACCCGGCCTTCGCCCACGCGATAGACCGCGGCATCGTCAGAGATGCCAGCCAGCAGATCGTCGTCATCCGGCGTCCCCAGCACCTCGCTGAGTCGGTCGATGAGACCAAATTCGCCGATGTCACTAATAGAAGTATAGTCGTCAGCCATAGCTTATCTCTTGCAAAAAAAGGGGTACACCGTGCGGTATACCCCTGACTTGCGCTGTGGTTGTTACCAGTCCGAAGCCAATAACGTGATTTCTTCGGGTCTTTATTCCTTCTGGGCGAGCGCACTTCCAGCAGCCGACTTCGACTCTTCACTGGTACGTCCGTCCTGCAACGTCTTCGCAGCCGCCGATGCGGCTTCATCTGAGGTTTCTTTGCTCGTGTCGGTCTGAGCCAGCGTGCTTCCAGCAGCCGACTTTGATTTATCTCCCGTGTCGTCGCTTGTGAGGGTTTCTGATGCGTCGGTGGCAGCTTCTGCTCCTGTTGTCTTCGTAGACATGGTCCTTCGTAGAATAGTTAAAAAATAGGTGCCCTATATGATAGCAGACCTTGGCCCACAAGTTCGCATAGCCATGTTATGTTATTGCCCATTCTCGCCGCTAATCTGCGAATGCTGTTACGGCATTAGGGCGTATGGACCATTACCGTGCGTCGCGCCTGCGGTCCTGTTTGGTGCCTCTCGTCGTTGTTGATCTCGCCCGATGCGCTGTATCGAACGCGATAAACGCCTTGATCTGCGCAAAATAGACCGCGCATTCGCTTTCTCAGGCTACATGTCCACACGCCCTAGAGCGGCATACAAATCTTACCGAGCAACGTCCCCCGCGAGGCCCCCGTCACCGAAGGCAGATTGGTAGTGACACCGTTGATCGTTTCGTGGGCGAGCACAGCGAAGCAAAGGGCTTCTTTCGCATCGGCATCCAGGCCGTAGTCGTCTACGGTGCGGACGGGGATCGGTGCAAAGCTGTCGGTCAGCTTTTGCAGCAGAAAGTCGTTGTGCCGTCCGCCGCCCGAGATGATGAGCACGTCCAGCGGCTGATGATCGCGAAAGAAACGGGCATAGGATTGATAGACCGACGCAACCGTCAGCATCGTCGCCGTTGCCAGCAGATCATGCGGCGAAAGGTCGCCCGCTTGCGCCAGCAGTTTCTTGACGAACGGCGCGCCGTAGCGCTCGCGTCCGGTGGATTTGGGCGGCGATTGCTCGAAATACGGATCGGCCAAAAGCTGTGCGAGCAAGGTATTGGAGATGATGCCCTGTGCGGCGAGCGCCCCGTGGGTGTCATAGGATTGCCCGAAGAAATGCCGGGCGAGGGCATCCATGACCATGTTCGCCGGTCCGGTGTCGAAGGCCGTGACTTCATCCGCGCCACCGCTCGCGGGTAGCACGCTCAGGTTAGCAATGCCGCCGAGGTTGAGCAGCCCGCGCGTCTCGCTTTCATCGGCGAAGTAGACATAGTCGAAATACGGAACAAGTGGCGCGCCCTGCCCGCCGAGCGCCATATCCGCCACCCGAAAATCGCCAACGACCGGCACGCCGAGCAGGTTGGCCAACACCGATGGATCACCAATTTGCAGCGTCGAGGTGATGCGCTGCCCGGCGCAGGCCGTGGCATCAGGGATGTGGTGTACCGTCTGCCCGTGTGACCCGATGAGGTCGAGA
>DATGCC010000098.1:0-2152 GCA_035312345.1 Rhodothermales bacterium | reverse complement strand
TCTGAACGCGCCCGTCGATCTGGTGAAGCTCGATACCGAAGCGACCGAACATCTGGTGCTGGCGGGTGCACAGAAGGTGCTGGCGGTAAACCGCCCGCTCATTTTCTGTGAGGTACTGCCCGGCAGAATTGAGCAGGAAATGGAGGTCATCTTGCAGCGACAAGACTACGCGATGTTTCGGGTCAATGCCGAAGGGTTGATACCGGTCGAACGATTGGGGCACAGCAGCGCCTCCACCAATGATCATCTCTTTGTGCCTGCCGACCATCTTTACAAAATCCAACGGTTTGTGTCATCGTGAAGCGGGTGCTAGTCATCAGTTACTATTTTCCACCTTCGGGTGGGCCGGGCGTGCAGCGCGTACTGAAATTCGTTAAGTACCTGCCAGATTTCGGCTGGCAGCCCACCGTGCTCACTGTCCGTGCCGACCACGCCTCCTATCCTGATCTTGACCCCACGTTGAGCAACGAGGTGCCTGCATCGATCCCTGTGGTCAAAACACGGTCTTGGGACCCCTATGCTTTCTACGCCCGCCTGCAAGGAAAGTCCACGGCCGAGACCGTCGGCGTCGGGTTTATCAAGGAGGGGGCGGAGGGCTGGATACAGCGGTTGGCGAAGTGGGTGCGGGCCAATCTGTTTCTGCCGGATGCGCGCGTCGGCTGGGTGCCTTTTGCACTCCATGCTGCGAAGCAAATGATGCAGCAGGAGCCGTTTGATGTGGTCCTCACGTCTGGCCCACCACACTCGACGCACCTCGTCGGGCGGGCCCTGAAACGGCGCTTCGGCTGCCAATGGGTGGTGGACATGCGCGACCCGTGGACCGACATCAGCTACTACAAAGAGCTGCCCCACACGACGCCCGCGCTCCGCATCGACGCAGCGCTGGAACGCTCGGTCCTGGGGATGGCCGACGCGGTCATCTCCGTCAGCGATGGGGTGGGAGATTTGCTGAAAGCCAAAGCCGCGCTGCACCACTACGAAACCGTGCCCAATGGCTACGACCCTGCCGATATTCCGCCTGCGGACGCCAACATCAACAAGCAGCCAGATCGGTTTGTCATTGCCCATGTCGGTACGCTGACGGCGCAACAGCATGCACCAGGCTTCGTGCAGGCTCTCGCCGGGCGCGCCGCTGCCGATCCAGCATGGCGGGCACAACTCGAACTTCGCTTCGTTGGTCATGTCGATGCGACCATCCTGGTGGCGTTGCAAGAGGTTGGATTGGGAGATGCCGTGCGGCTGGTGCCATATGTGCCCCACGCCGAGGCTATCCGGCACATGCGTGAGGCGGATTTGCTGATGGTGGCTGTGCAGGATGTGCAGCACAACGAAGGCGTCACACCCGCGAAGATGTTTGAGTATTTGTCGATCGGAACGCCGTTGCTGGGCCTCGCTCCGCCCGACGGTGATCTCGCTGCTATTCTGCGTGAGACGGGTGGGGGTGCCGTTTTTGATCATCACGATGCGGCTGGCATTGCACAGTTTATGACAGCACAGGTGACCCGCGTGCGTAACGAAGAGGCCCCACCGCGGGTGGATGCCGAGGCGCTCCGCAACTACGACCGCCGCGTACTGACCCAGCGGCTGGCCGCGCTTTTCGACGATCTCACCAACCCGGCTTGAATCATGCGCGTATGCACGGTTGTGGGAGCGCGGCCCCAGTTCGTCAAGGCCGCTGTGGTGAGCCGGGCGTTGGCAACGGCAGGCATGGAGGAGGTGCTCGTCCACACGGGGCAGCACTACGACGCAACGATGAGTCGCGTGTTTTTCGACGAACTTGGCATCCCACGTCCGGCGATCAATCTGAATGTGGGGTCAGGATCGCACGCCGTGCAGACTGGAGCCATGATGACGGGATTAGAGACGTTCCTGCAAGCACAGCCGCCCGTGGATTTCGTGGTTATCTATGGTGATACAAACAGCACCATCGCCGGAGCGCTCGCCGCCGCCAAGCTGCACATCCCGGTGGCGCATGTCGAGGCCGGGTTGCGCTCGTTCAACCGGCGTATGCCAGAAGAAGTGAACCGCGTTGTTGCCGACCAATTGGCGACTTTGCTGTTCTGCCCGACGCAAACGGCTGTTGACAACTTGCAACAGGAAGGCATCACCAAGGGCGTTTATTTAACGGGCCATGTCATGCTCGATGCCACCC
>DATGCC010000097.1:0-2452 GCA_035312345.1 Rhodothermales bacterium | reverse complement strand
GCGATCGAGTTGACGCAGATATTGTCGCCGCCGACCTCGCGGGCGAGCGCGCGCGTAAAGGCATCGACCGCGCCCTTGCTGCTCACGTAATGCAGGAACATCGGCACGCCCGTGTGGATCGTGCTGGACGAAATATTGACGATCTTGCCCCAGCCGTTCTTGCGCATTTCCGGGATCGCGGCCTTGACGCAGCGGAACACGCCGGTGACGTTGACGTCCATCACCCGGTCCCACTCCTCTTCGGTCACTTCATCCGTGGGCTTGTCGGCCCCTGAGATCCCGGCATTGTTGACCAGCACGTCTAGCCTGCCGAACCGTTCATGGACCTTTTCAAAGACGGTTTTCACAGCGGCGGCATCGCTCACGTCCAGGTCCCAGTAGGCGGCGGTGCCTCCTGCTTCAGTGATCTGCTGCACCACGGCGGCTCCCTCTTCGCTATCAACGTCAGTAACAGCGACAGTGGCTCCCTCCTCGGCCAGGCGCAGGCAGGCCGCCTTTCCGATTCCTTTGGCACCCCCGGTGACGAGGGCCGCTTTGCCTTCTATTCGTCTCATGACACACGCTCCATGTAGTCTGATTGATGGTTCTGCTACAGCGACACACAGCGTTTTTCGAATCCGGGGCGCGCATACGGAGCACCACGCACCGGATTTGATAACGTTGCGTTTCATCCCGATTCCCCTATATTTGGAGCATCGGCATGCGTCAGCCTGTATAGCAAGGTAGAAGCGGGGTGGCTGCTCCCTGCCGGGCCTATGGGTTTGTCGATGTAGGGAATTTCCTGAGTGACAGGTAAGCCATACTGACGAGCAAGCCCGCTTCCCATTGCCGAGTCTTAAATGAAGCAGACGATGTGTCTGACAGATTCATGCATCAGCACGCCCCGAGCACAGAGAGGATGAACCCAGAGCCTGAACAAGCAAACCGGCGAGCCGCGGCGCAACGCTACCTGGACGTAGCGGCCAGCATTTTTGTGGAGATTGACAGGCAGCAACGGGTCACCCTCATTAACCAACATGGGTGTGCGTTGCTCGGCTACTCGGAAGATGAGATCCTCGGCAAGAACTGGTTCACGCATTTTATCCCCGAGGAACAACGAGAGACGGTGGAAGCCATCCACCATCGGCTCATCCATGGAGAAGCCGAAGCGCCAGAGTGGGCAGAGAATGAGGTGCTAACGGCGAGCGGTGAAAAGCGGAGCATCCTCTGGCACAACGCCCCCCTTCGAAACGAACAGGGCCAGATTGTAGGAACGCTCAGTTCAGGCGAAGATATTACGGGCCAGCGAAAGGCCGAACAGGCCCTGGCCTACGCGGAAGCCCGCTACCAGCGGGCGCTGGAGACGACCCTGGATGGCTTCTTCCTGGCCGACGTAAAAGGCTACCTGCTCGACGCCAACCCGGCCTACTCGCAGATGATTGGCTACAACCGCGACGAGCTGGTCGGCATGCGCATCCGCGACCTGGAAGCCCGTATGTCTGAGACCGAGATACACCAGCACATCCAGGATCTGCTGGAACGTGGGTCAATGCAGTTCGAGACGGCACACCGCACCCAAAAAGGGCGGCTCATTGAGGTGAAGGTGAGTATGAGCACTATGCAGGTACATGGCACCCCGCTCCTCGGCGTTTTCCTCCGCGATGTGACGCAGCAAAAACGAGCCCTCCGGGCCCTCCGCGAGAGTGAAGCCCGCGCCCGCGCCATCCTAGAAAACACCGTCGATGCCATTATCACCATCGACGAACAGGGCACCATTGAGTCGTTCAACCAGGCTGCTGAAAAAATCTTTGGCTATACAGCGGAAGAGGCCATCGGGCAGAACGTCAACATGCTTATGCCCTCACCCTACCGCGAGGCGCACGATGGCTACCTTCACACCTATCGCACCACCGGCGAGCACAAGATTATCGGCATCGGGCGCGAGGTGGTCGGGCAGCGCAAGGATGGCACGGTCTTCCCCATCGACCTGGCCGTCAGCGAGGTGCATCTGAGAGACCGACGCATCTTTTCCAGCATTATCCGCGACCTCAGCGAAAGGAAGCGGCTGGAACGGGAAGTGCTGGAGGTGAGTGCCCAGGAGCAGCAACGCATCGGGCAGGAACTCCACGACGGGCTAGGCTCCCACCTGACGGGCGTCGCGATGTCGTGCCGGGCGCTGGCCCGCCGCCTGGAGCAGGGCAAGCCGCTGCAGCAGGAAGACATTGAGGAAGTCGCCACGCTGGTGCAGGAAGGAGCCCAGCAGGCGCGGCTGCTCTCGCGGGGGCTCAACCCGGTCAAGGTATCCGACCAGGGCTTACAGACGGCGCTGCGGGAACTGGCGGCCAACATGCACAAGCTTTCTGGCGTCCCCTGCCTGTTTCAAAGCGAAGACGAGATACCGCCGCAGGATGCCGAAACGACGCTCCACCTCTACCGCATTGCGCAAGAAGCTGTTAACAATGCGCTCAAACAT